>NZ_JABWRU010000030.1:0-45463 GCF_014269165.1 Pseudomonas sp. SWRI68
ATGTGGGAGCGGCCTTGCGCCGCGAAGCGCCGCGCGGGCGGCGCTCGATCTCACAGGCGCCAGAAAAATCAGGCCATGCACTTCAAGACCAGCGCCCGATCCTCAATCCCTGAGCAACTCCCGCAACGCCGCCCTGGCCGCCGGCGTGCGCAAGCACTCGATAAACAACTGGCTCTCCCGCTCCACAGTCGCCTCCAGCGCCTCGCGCAGCCCATCCTTGAGCAGGCGCTTGCTGACCCGCAACGCTTCCTGCGGATAACCCTGCAGGCGCCGCGCCAGTTGCCGTGCAGCCCCCAGGCACTGCTCGCCATCGTCATGCAGCTCATTGGCCAACCCCCAGGCTACCGCCTGCTCGCCATCGAGCAGCTCGTTGGCCATCAGCAAGCGGGCGGCGCGGGCATGCCCGAGCATACGCGGCAGCAACAGGCTGGAACCAAACTCCGGGCATACTCCCAGCGGCGCAAACGGCATGCGCAGCTTCACCGAACGGCTGACCAGTACCTGGTCGCAATGCAGCAGCAGGGTGGCACCGATGCCGATCGCCGCGCCACTGACCGCAGCGATCAGCGGCTTTTCCAGGCCCATGACAATGCGCATCAGGCGGAACACCGGGCTGTCCCTGTCGCAGGGCGGGTTGTCGAGGAAATCGCGCAGGTCGTTGCCGGCGCTGAAGCAGTGCGCGCCGCCGGTGATGAGGATCGCCTCCACCTGCGGGTCTTCACCCGCCGCCAGCAGCAGGTCGCCAAACTGGCGGTACATGGCGATGTTCAGGGCATTGAGCTTGTCGGGGCGGTTGAAGGTCAGGGTCAGCAGGCCCTGGTCCAGTTCGCGTGTGATCAGGTCGTTCATGGCAGCCGCTTTTGTTGTTGTGGGTGAGCCCGGCAACAGGGTAACCGCCGGGCAGTGGCCATCAGGGTTTATCATGGCGTTCGGCTTGTTGTACAGTCGTTCAGCCCCGTCAACCGCCCGAGAACCGCCGATGAGCCAGGAAGCCCGCTACCACCGCATGCTGCCGCAATTGCGCAAGGCCAACCTGGTCGAAGCGACCTTGGTCTGCCTCAAACGCCATGGTTTCCAGGGGGCCTCGATCCGCAAGATTTCCGCCGAGGCCGGGGTGTCGGTGGGGCTGATCAGCCACCATTACGCCGGCAAGGACGAACTGGTGGCCGAAGCCTACATGGCGGTCACCGGGCGGGTCATGGGCCTGTTGCGCGAAGCCATGGCCCAGGCCGCGCCCACGGCCCGCGAGCGGCTGTCGGCGTTCTTCCGCGCCTCGTTCTGCGCCGAACTGCTCGACCCGCAGCTGCTCGATGCCTGGCTAGCGTTCTGGGGCGCCGTCAAGACCGCCGAGGCGATCAACCAGGTGCATGAACACTCGTATGGCGAATACCGCAACGAGCTGAGCCGGCTGCTTGCCACGCTGGCCGTGGAAGAGGGCTGGCAGGGCTTTGACGCCGACCTGGCGGCGATCAGCCTGAGCGCCTTGCTCGATGGCCTGTGGCTCGAATCGGGCCTGAACCCCGGCACCTTCACCCCGGCCCAGGGTGTGCAGATCTGCGAGGCCTGGGTCGATGGCCTGCAGGCCGGTGGGCGGCAACGCTTCCGCCTGCCCGAGGGCTGTTGATCGCCCGTTCAGTAACGAGTACGCTGCTGTCGCGAGTGTGTAGACCAAACCAATAAAAAAAGAGACGACACGCAATGACGCCTCGGGTATTGATCGTCGATGACGATCCGCTTATTCGTGACTTGCTGCAGGCCTATCTGTCCCAGGAAGGCTACGACGTGCACTGTGCCGACACCGCCGAAAAGGCCGAGGCGCTGCTTGGCAGCCGCGACGTCGACCTGGTGCTGCTGGACATCCGCTTGCCCGGCAAGGACGGCCTGACCCTGACCCGCGAGCTGCGGGTGCGCTCGGAGGTCGGCATCATCCTCATCACCGGGCGCAACGACGACATCGACCGCATCGTCGGCCTGGAGTGCGGCGCCGACGACTACATCATGAAACCGCTCAACCCCCGTGAGCTGGTGTCGCGCGCCAAAAACCTGATTCGCCGCGTGCGCCATGCCCGCGAGGTGCACCCAACCCCCGCCTGCGCACAATCGCTGAAGCAGTTTGCCGACTGGGCGCTGGACACTGACCGCCGGCGCCTGATCGACCCCCGTGGCGGGCAAACCTTGCTGACCCACGGCGAGTTCCAGTTGCTCAGCGTGTTTCTGCGCAACAGTGGCCATACCTTGAGCCGCGACCAGCTGATGGACCAGATTCGCAACCGTGAGTGGATGCCCAACGACCGTTCCATCGACGTGCTGGTCGGCCGCCTGCGCCGCAAGCTGCACGACGACCCGGCCGAGCCGCAGTTGATCATCACCATCCATGGCACCGGTTACCTGTTCACTGCCAGCGTGGCGGCGTGAACACCCTTGGCAGCCTGCTCGCCCTGGCCTTGCTGCTGCCAGGCGTGCAGGCCGCAGCGGCCGAGCCGGTGCGCTACTGCGACTACCCGGTATACCCGCCGATTTCCTGGAGCGATGGCCACCAGGTGCGCGGCCTGGCGCCAACGGTGGTCCGTGAGCTGTTCGCGCGGATGGGCCGAGACGTGCAGACCGTGGTGCTGGGCAACTGGAAGCGTTGCCTGATGGACGTTGCCGCCGGGCGGGTGGATGTGGTGCTGGCCTACGACAGCGACCAACGTGACCAGGGCATGCGGTTTTCTTCGGTGCCGGTGATCCGTGAGGAAGTGGCGGTGTTTTACAACCGCCATCGACCCGTGCAGTTCGAGCACCTGGAAGACCTGGCCCGGTACCGTGGCGGGTTGCTCTACGGTGAAAGCTATGGCGCCGAATTCGACCGTTTCGTCGCCCGTCACCAGAACATCGAGCGGGTCTCGTCCAGCCAGCAGAACTTCGGCAAGCTGATCCGTGGGCGCATCGACTTCGTGATTCAGGAGCGGCGCACCGGGGAGCTGTTCATCGAGCACCTGCCCGGCGCCGAAGACATCCGCGCCTTGCCCGCCGCCCTGAGCGTGGACTACCTGCGCGTTGCGGTGTCGCGGCAATCACCGTTGAGCCAGCACATGGACGAGATCGACCGTCAACTGCAGCGCATGCGCGAGGCCGGCGAGATCGACCGTTGGCTGGAGCAGAGCGAAGTGACCTACCGCGACATGATCGACCTGCCGGCGGACGCGCGATGATCCGCCTGCGCACCGATGGTCTGCTGCGGCGCCTGCTGTTGTTCATCCTGCTGTTCAGCCTGTGCTTCACCGTGCTGGCCAGCTCCGTGCAGTTGTACTTCGAATACCGCCGTGAGATGCGTGATATTGAAGCGCGCATGGCGTTGATCCGTGCCGGTTACCTGGCAAGCCTCGAGCGCAGCCTGTGGGACCTCGACGAAGCGCAACTGGATGTGCAGTTGCGTGGCCTGGTGGACTTTTCCGATGTGGCCCGGGTACGCCTGGTCAGCGATGACTTCACCCTGTTGCGCGGTGATGCCGAGCCCAAGGGGCCCCTGCGCATCGAGCGCTTCCCCCTGGATTACCAGCCGCCCTCGGGGCCGGCGCGGCACCTTGGCGAACTGGAGGTCAGCATCGACCTGGGCGCGGTGCACCGGCGGCTGTATGCCACAGGCCTGGCCAGCCTGCTGTGGATGGGCGTTTTCCTGTGTGGCCTGGCCGTCGCGCTGTCGGGGTTGTTCTACCGCCTAGTGACGCGCCATTTGCAAGTGATGGCCGAATTTGCCCGGCGCATCGGTGCCGGGCATTGGCAGCAGCCGCTGCGCCTGGACCGGCGCCGCTCGGCGCGCCCGGACGAAATCGACACCGTGGCCCATGCGCTGGACGATATGCGCCGAGCCATCCTCAGCGACATCGAGCGCCGCGAGCTCGACCGCCTGGCGCTGCAGGGCAAGCGCGATGAGCTGCAGGCCATGGTCGAGCGGCGCACGGCGAGCCTGGCCCGGGCCAAGGACGAGGCTGAAGCCGCCAACCTGGCCAAGTCGCGCTTTCTGGCGACCATGAGCCATGAGTTGCGCACGCCGCTCAACGGCATTCTGGGCATGGCCGAACTGCTGCGTGGCGCCAGGCTCGACGCTACCCACCGGCAACGCCTGGAAGCCTTGTACAAGGCCGGCGAAGGGCTGCTGGCCATTCTTGACGAGGTGCTTTGCTTTGCCCGCCTGGAAGAGGGTGAAAGCCACGCCGAAACGCTGGCTTTCTCGCTGCGCCAGCTGTGCGGGGAGGTGCTGGCATTGCTCGAACCCATGGCCCTGGAGCGTGGCGATACGCTGCACGTGGCGATCGACGGGCAGTTGGCCGAGCACCAGCACGGCGCCGAGCAGTACTTGCGCCAGGTGCTGAGCAACCTGCTGGCCAACGCCATCAAGTTCACCGAGCACGGCCAGGTCACGCTGAGGGTGCAGGTGCTGGCCAGCGATGAACGCGGGCAGCGGCTGCGGGTGTCGGTCAGTGACAATGGCATCGGCATCGAACCGGCCATGCAGGCGAAGATCTTCGACCGCTTTATCCAGGCCAGCGAAGCCGTGGCCCGGCGTTACGGGGGCACCGGCCTGGGCCTGGCGATCTGCAAGCACCTGGTGGAAAAGCTGGGCGGGTGCATAGGCCTGGACAGCGTGCCAGGGCAGGGCAGTTGCTTCTGGTTCGAGCTCGACATGGCGCGTGGGCAGCCTGCCGTCGCCCGTGAGCACGCTCACGTGGCCTCGGCCAGCCTGGATATCCTGGTGGTCGAGGACGTGGCGCTGAACCGCGAGGTGGTGGGCGGCTTGCTGGCCCGCGATGGCCACCGGGTGTGCTTTGCCGAGGACGCCGAGCAAGCCCTGCAAGCCTGTGCCCAGCAGCGGTTCGGCCTGATCCTGCTGGACGTGCACTTGCCCGGCATGAACGGTGTGGCGTTGTGCCGGCGTATCCGCGCTACCCCAGGGCCAAACCGTGACAGCCGCATCCTGGCGCTGACCGCCGGGGTGCAGCCAGCGCAGGTGCCCGGTTACCTGGCCGCCGGCATGCAGGGGGTACTGGCCAAGCCGCTGCGGCTGGGCCAGCTGCGCCAGGCCTTGGCCGAGGCGGCGCCTGCCGAGGTGGCTGCGCCTGCCGATGGCTTGGGCATGGACTGGTCGCTGCTGCAAACCCACCGCAGCTTGCTCGGTGAGCAGAAGCTTCAGGACCTGCTGGCGGTGTTGCGCCAGTCGCTCGAACAACACGCGACCGCGTTGGCCGATGCCCTGCAGGCCATGGACTGCACAGAGGTGTCGCACCTTGCGCACCGCCTGGCGGGCAGTTGCGATTCCCTGGGTTTTGCCGGCCTGGCGGCGCTGTTGCGCCGCCTTGAGGCGGCAGCGCAGCGTCACGACGTGCAGGCGCTGCTGGCGCTCGGCGAGCCGCTGACAGCCCAGCTGGAACACGCCCGCACGACCCTGCAACAGCTGACCCAGCGCTGACATACAAAAAACTTACGACTTTTTACATCTTCGAGCGGTTCGTACAACGGCACCTTACATCCGTTTCCAATAATCGATGGCAACCGTGTTGCACGCGGTCCATGAGGCTTATTGGAGATAACAATAATGACATGCCGTAGCGCTCAGCCCCTCCTCGAACCAACGCTTGTACGCGGCGCGCCCGCGTTGCCACGCACCCCCTGCAACGGTGGGGTGCGCCATGACTGACACCCACGAAGGCAAGATCCAGCTCACCCGCGCGCTGAAAAGCCGGCACATCTTCATGCTGTCGCTGGGCGGTGTGATCGGCACCGGTCTGTTCATGGGCTCGGGCGTGACCATCAACCAGGGCGGGCCGATGGGCGCGATCCTGGCCTACCTGGTGGCGGGGCTGTTGATGTACCTGGTGATGGTCTGCCTGGGCGAGCTGTCGGTGCAGATGCCGGTCTCCGGTTCGTTCCAGGCTCACGCCACCAAGTTCATCGGCCCGGCCACCGGCTTCATGATCGGCTGGGTGTACTGGATGAGCTGGGCCACCACCGTGGGCCTGGAGTTCACCGCTGCAGGCATGTTGATGACCCGCTGGTTCCCCGAGGTGCCGATCTGGTACTGGTCGGCGTTGTTCGTGGTCGTGCTGTTCGGCCTCAATGCCTTGGCCACGCGGGCCTTTGGCGAGGCGGAGTACTGGTTCTCGGGGATCAAGGTGGCGACCATCCTCGGCTTCATCGTGATCGGCCTGCTGGTGATCTTTGGCGCCATCCCGCTGAACAGCGGGGCGCCGGCGCCGATGCTGAACAACCTGATGGGCGAGTCGGTGTTCCCCCACGGGCTGTCGGCGGTGTTCGCGGTGATGATGACCGTGGTGTATGCCTTCCAGGGCTGCGAAATCATGGGCGTGGCGGCCGGCGAGACCGAGCACCCGGAAAAGAGCATCCCCCGCGCCGTGCGCAACGTGGTGTTCCGCGTGCTGATCTTCTACGTGCTGGCGATTGCCGTGCTGTCAGCCATCGTGCCCTACGAGCAGGCCGGCTTGATGGAAAGCCCGTTCGTGCAGGTGTTCGACATGGTCGGCATTCCTTATGCGGCCGACCTGATGAACTTCGTCATCCTCACCGCCATCCTGTCGGTGGGCAACTCCGGGCTGTATGCCTCCACACGCATTCTCTGGGCGATGTCGAAGACGGGCATGGCGCCCAGAAGCCTGTCGCCGTTGAGCAAACGCGGTGTGCCGCTGCGTGCCCTGAGCATCACCCTGTGCTTTGCCCTGGTGTCGCTGATGACCAGCTTCATCGCCGCCGACACCTTGTTCATGGTGCTGATGGCGGTGAGTGGCATGTCTGGCACGGTGACCTGGATCGTCATCGCCCTGGCGCAGTACCGGTTCCGCAAGGCGTTTCTGCGCGATGGTGGGCAGCTGCAGGACCTCAAGTACAAGGCGCCGCTGTATCCGCTGGTGCCGCTGCTGTGCATCACCCTGTGCTGCTCGCTGTTCGTGTTCCTGGCCATGGATGAGACCCAGCGGCCGTCGTTGTATTGGGGCTTTGGCTTCATTGCCCTGTGCTATGCGGCGTATTTCGTGGTGAACCGTCGGCGCCAGGGGGCCTTGGCGCCGAGTGTGGGGTAGGGCTTGGGTCTTCCTGGGCCGCTCCTCCAACAGAACACGGTCGTCTGTAGGAGCGGCCTCGCGTCGCGAAAGGGCTGCAAAGCAGCCCCCCGCTATCTCACAGCTCACCGCAAAAACCCGAGTTGTGCAAAGTTGTAACAACCCACTCCACCTTGTTGAACACTCGTTTAGTATCGGCTCGTCAAGCCCTCCACCCCTAACAACAATACCGAGAGGCCCCCCATGACTACCCCGTCATCGTCACTGTTGAGCAAGGTCGAAGCCGGCGTTGCCTGGATCACCCTCAACCGCCCCGAACAGCGCAACGCGCTGGACATCCCCACCCTCAAGCAACTGCATGCCCTGCTGGACACCTGCAACAGCGACCCGGCTGTACGCGTGGTGGTGCTGACCGGCAGCGGGCGCAGCTTCTGCGCTGGTGCCGACCTTGCCGAGTGGGCCGAAGCCGAAGCCCGGGGCGCGCTGGAAAGCTACGGCTGGACCGAGACCGCCCATGCCCTGATGCTGCGCCTGCACACCCTCGACAAACCCACCCTCGCCGCCATCAATGGCACCGCCGTCGGCGGCGGCATGGACCTGAGCCTGTGCTGCGACCTGCGCATCGCCGCCGCCTCGGCCCGTTTCAAGGCCGGTTACACCAGCATGGCCTACAGCCCCGACGCCGGCGCCAGCTGGCACCTGCCGCGGCTGATCGGCAGCGAGCAAGCCAAACGGCTGTTGTTCCTCGATGAACTGTGGGGCGCCGACCGCGCGTTGGCGGCGGGGCTGGTGAGCGAGGTCTGCGCCGACGAGCAGTTGCCTGCAGTGGCTGCCGAACTGGCCGGCCGCCTGGCCAACGGCCCGACCTTCGCCTACGCGCAGACCAAGCGGCTGATCCGCGAGGGCGCGCAACGCACCCTGGCCGAGCAGCTCGAGGCCGAGCGCCAGGCCGGCTTGCTGTGCGGGCGTAGCCAGGACGGCGCCGAGGCGCTCAAGGCCTCGGTGCAACGCCGCCCGCCACACTTCGTTGGCCAATAACCCGTTCCCCTTCCAGGACCTTCGCAGATGAATTTCCAACTGACCCAAGAACAAGAAATGTTGGTGGAAGCGGTACGCAGCTTCGTGGCCAAGGAACTGCTGCCCCATGAAGAGGCGGTGGACCGCGCCGACGCCGTGTCGCCGGAGCTTGCCGCGCAGATCCGCGGCAAGGCCATCGCCGCCGGGTTCTACGCCTTCAACATGCCCGAGGAAGTCGGCGGCGGTGGCCTCGACTACCTGTCACAGGCACTGATCGAGCGCGAGTTGTCCAAGGTTTCCTGGGCACTGCACGTGTTCGTTGCGCGCCCCTCGAAAATTCTCATGGCCTGCAAGGACCAACAGATCACCGATTACCTGCTGCCGTGCGTGCAGGGTGAAAAGACCGATTGCTTCGCCCTGACCGAACCCGGCGCCGGCTCTGACGCCAACGCCATCAAGACCCGCGCCGTACGCCAGGGCGACGACTACGTGATCAACGGCAGCAAGCACTTCATCAGCCACGCCGGCCATGCCGACTTCGCCATCGTCTTCGCGGTCACCGACACCTACGAGCACAACGGGCGCAAACGCAATGCGGTCACCGCCTTGCTGGTCGACCGGGATACCCCCGGCATGACCATCCGCCGCGGGCCCAAGTGCGTAAGCAACCGGGGTTATCACACGTACGAGCTGTTTTTCGACGACTGCCGGGTACCGGCCAGCAAGGTGCTGGGCGAAGTCGGCAAGGGCTGGGAAGTGGCCAACGCGTGGCTTACCGCCGGCCGCGTGATGGTCGCTGCCAACTGCGTCGGCCAAGCCCAGCGCGCACTCGACGCCTCCCTGCAGTGGGCTGCCGACCGCAAGCAGTTTGGCCAACCCATCGGCAGCTATCAGGGCGTGTCGTTCAAGCTGGCCGACATGGCCACGCAGATCCGCGCCGCCGAACTGCTCACCCTGCACACCGCCTGGAAGATGGACCAAGGCAGCATGACCGATGGCGAAGCGGGCATGGCCAAACTGTTCGCCAGCGAAGTGCTGGGCAAGGTCGCCGACGAAGCCGTGCAGATTTTTGGCGGCATGGGCCTGATGGACGAAGGGCCGGTCGAACGCATCTGGCGCAACGCCCGCATCGAGCGGATCTGGGAGGGTACCTCGGAAATCCAGCGGCACATCATTGCCCGCGAACTGCTGCGCCCGTTGCTGCGTTGATCGCCCTGGAGAATCAGCATGTCGCATTCGATTCGTGACAACCTCAAGCGCCTGCTGGCGCCACGGCACCTGGCCTTCGTGGGCGGGCGCAGCATGGCCCGGGCCCTCAAGCGCTGTGCCGAAGGTGGCTTTGCCGGCCCACTGTGGCTGGTCAACCCGCAGCACGCCAGCCTCGAGGGCATCCCCTGTTTGGCGCAGGTGGCGGACTTGCCCTGCGCGCCTGACGCGGTGTTCATCGCCACCAACCGTGAGCTGACCCTGCACTGCGTCGAGGCGCTGGCCGCCCTCGGTGCCGGGGGTGCCATCTGCTATGCCTCGGGCTTTGCCGAGAGCGGCGAGCAAGGTCGCCTGCTGCAGCAGCGCTTGCTGGCGGCGGCCGGCAACATGGCCTTGCTCGGCCCCAACTGCTATGGCCTGCTCGACTACCTGCACGGTGCCGCCCTGTGGCCGGTGGCCCATGGTGGCAAGCAGGTAGAGAAGGGCGTGGCGATCCTCACCCAAAGCGGCAACTTCGCCTACAACCTGTCCATGAGCGACCGTTCGTTGCCGGTGGCTTACATGGCGTCGGTCGGCAACCAGGCGCAGTTGGGCGTGGCCGAGCTGATGGACGTGCTGCTCGACGACCCACGGGTGACCGCCATCGGCTTGCACCTCGAGGGCCTGAAAAACGTGCCCGGCTTTGCCCGCGCCGCGTACAAGGCGCTGCAGCAGGGCACGCCGATCATTGCCCTGAAGACCGGCGTGTCGCAGATCGGTGCGGAACTGGCGCTCAGCCACACCAGCTCGCTGTCTGGCTCCGATGCCCTGTATGACAGCCTGTTCCAGCGCCTGGGCGTGATTCGCGTGAGTGGCCCGGTGAGCTTCGTCGAGACGCTCAAGGCCGCCGCTTGTGGCCGCCTGCCTGGCGATGGCCGGCTGCTCGCGCTGGCCTGTTCGGGCGGTGACGCCGGTTTGATCGCCGACTACGCCGAGCGCAACCAGCTGAGCCTGCCCAGCCTGGAGCAGGGGCAGGTCGACGCGCTGGCCCACGTGCTGCCGGCCTACGCCAACCTGGTCAACCCGCTGGATTTCACCACCGCGATCTGGGGCGATGAAGCGGCCCTGCAACGCATGCTCGACAGCACCCTATGCGGCGCGGCGGATGCGGCCATGCTGGTGCTCGACTACCCGGCGCAGTTCACCGGCGAGCGCAAGGAATGCGACCTGTTGCTGGCGCTGTACTGCGATGCGCTGGAGCGCCACGGCAAGATCGGCTTCGTCACCTCGGCGTTTCCCGAGCTGTTGCCGGCAGCCGCCCGTGAACGCCTGCATGCGCGCGGCATCGCCGCGCTGCAAGGGGTTGAAGATGGCTTGGCGGCGTGGGGGCGGATTGTGGCGTATCAACGCAGCCGCCAGCGCCTGCTGGAGCAGGGCGAGGCGGCGCAGGTACCGCTGAGCCCACAGCCCCTCGAAGGCGCTGGCCGACTGCTGGATGAATGGCAGTCCAAACAAGCCCTGAGCGCCTTTGGTCTGCCGGTGCCGGCCGGGGTGCTGAGTACCCCTGAACGCGCGCTGGACGATGCTGCCGGGGTGGGCTACCCACTGGTGCTCAAGGCTGTCAGTGCGCAGTTGCCGCACAAGACCGAAGCCGGTGCGGTGGCGCTGAACCTGCGTGATGCAGCGGCGCTACAGGCCGCCCTGGTGCAGATGCGCGAGCGCATCGGCGCCTATGCGCCAGGCGTGCCGTTCGACCAGATATTGCTCGAACCCATGGCGCCGCCGCCGTTGGCCGAGCTGATCGTCGGTATCAAGCGTGAAAACGATTTCGCCCTGGCCTTGGTAATCGGCGCTGGCGGCGTGCTGGTGGAGTTGCTCAAGGACAGCGTCAGCCTGATGCTGCCGACCACCGACAGCGCCATCCGTACCGCGCTGCTGGGCCTGCGCAGCGCCAGCCTGTTGCAAGGTTTCCGTGGCCGCCCGGCGGCCGACCTGGAGGCACTGGTGGCGGCGATCCGCGCCGTGGCCGACTACGCCTGTGAAAACGCCGGGCAATTGCTGGAACTGGATGTGAACCCATTGATGGTCGGTGCCCACGGCACCACCGCGGTCGATGCGCTGATCCGCCTCGGCCAGCCGCAAGGAGATCAACATGCATGAGCGCCCGATAACTGCCGGCCAGGCGCTGGTACGGCTGCTGGCCAACTACGGGGTGGATACCGTGTTTGGTATCCCTGGGGTGCATACCCTGGAGCTGTACCGCGGCTTGCCCGGCAGTGGCATCCGCCATGTGCTGACCCGGCATGAGCAGGGCGCCGGCTTCATGGCAGATGGTTATGCCCGGGTCAGTGGCAGGCCGGGGGTGTGCTTTGTCATCACCGGCCCAGGCGTGACCAATGCCGCCACCGCCATTGGCCAGGCCTATGCCGACTCGATCCCGCTGCTGGTGATTTCCAGCGTCAACCACACGGCCAGCCTGGGCAAAGGCTGGGGCTGCCTGCATGAAACCCAGGACCAGCGCGCCATGACTGCGCCGATCACGGCGTTTTCCGCCGTGGCGCTGGGCGCCGAAGACCTGCCCGAGCTGATTGCCCGTGCCTGGGCGGTATTCGATAGCGAACGCCCGCGCCCGGTGCACATCTCGGTGCCGCTGGACGTGCTGGCCGCGCCCGTTGCCCGCGACTGGAGCGACGAGGTGGTGCGTCGGTCAGGGCGGGGCCAGCCCGACCAGGCCACGCTGGGCCAGGCCGCGCTGAAGCTGGCCGCAGCCAAACGGCCAATGATCATCGCTGGCGGCGGCGCGTTGCACGCTGCCGAACAACTTCAGCAACTGAGCACGCGCCTGGCCGCGCCGCTGTTCACCAGCGTCGCCGGCAAGGGCCTGCTGCCTCCCGAGGCGCCGCTCAATGCCGGTTCGAGCCTGTGCGTGGCGCCAGGCTGGCAACTGATCAGCGAAGCCGATGTGGTGCTGGCGGTGGGCACCGAAATGGCCGACACCGACTTCTGGCGCGAGCGCCTGCCGGTCAATGGCGAGTTGCTGCGGGTGGACATCGACCCACGCAAGTTCAACGACTTCTACCCTTGCGCCGTGGCCCTGCACGGTGATGCGCGGCAGACCCTCGACGGCTTGCTGGCGTCCTTGCCCGAGGGCGATCGCGACCCTCGTCAGGCTATCGCAACGGTGGCCGCCCTGCGCCAGGCCATCCGTGACGGGCATGCGCCGTTGCAGGCCATTCACCAGGCCATCCTCGATCGCATCGAAGCGGTGCTGCCGGATGACGCCTTCATCAGTAGCGACATGACCCAACTGGCCTACACCGGCAACTACGCCTTTGCCAGCCGGGCGCCGCGCAGCTGGCTGCACCCCACCGGTTACGGCACCCTCGGCTACGGCCTGCCGGCAGGTATCGGCGGCATGTTCGCCACTGACCACCGCCCCGGCCTGGTGCTGGTCGGCGACGGCGGTTTCCTCTATACCGCCCAGGAGCTGGCCACCGCCGTCGAGGAACTGGACCGGCCGCTGGTGGTGCTGCTGTGGAACAACGATGCCCTCGGGCAGATCCGTGACGACATGCTTGGCCTGGACATCGAGCCGGTTGGCGTGCTGCCGCGCAACCCCGACTTTATCGGCCTGGCCCGCGCTTTTGGCTGCGCAGTGCGCCAGCCGCGCGACCTGGATGCCTTGCAGGCAGACCTGGCCTGCGGCTTCGCCACGACAGGCGTGACCTTTATCGAACTCAAACATACCTGCGTCTGCTGACAGCGGCGCATTACCCATGACAAGAGAAACCCCAATGTCATTTCGCCGCACGCTTCTGGCTGCTTCCCTGGCCCTGCTGATCACCGGCCAGGCCCCGCTGTATGCCGCACCACCGCTGTCGATGGACAACGGCAGCAACGCCCTGACCGTGCAAAACAGCAATGCCTGGGTCGAGGTCAGCGCAAGCGCCCTGAAACACAACATCCGCACCCTGCAAGCGGAGCTGGGTGGCAAGTCCAAGCTGTGCGCCGTGCTCAAGGCCGATGCCTACGGCCACGGCATCGGCCTGGTGATGCCCTCGGTCATTGCCCTTGGCGTGCCCTGCGTGGCGGTGGCCAGCAACGAGGAAGCCCGCGTGGTGAGGGCCAGCGGCTTTACCGGGCAACTGGTGCGGGTGCGCCTGGCCAGCCTGAGCGAGCTGGAAGATGCCTTGCAATACGACATGGAAGAACTGGTCGGCAGCGCCGAATTCGCCCGCCAGGCCGACGCCATCGCCGAGCGCCATGGCAAGACCTTGCGTATTCACCTGGCGCTCAATTCCCGCGGCATGAGCCGCAACGGGGTAGAGATGGCCAGTTGGAGCGGGCGCGGTGAAGCGCTGCAGATCACCGACCAGAAGCACCTGAAGCTGGTGGCGTTGATGACCCACTTCGCTGTGGAAGACAAGGACGATGTACGCAAGGGCCTGGCAGCGTTCAACCAGCAGGCCGACTGGCTGATCAAGCATGCCAAGCTCGACCGCAGCCAGCTGACCCTGCACGCGGCCAACTCCTTCGCCACCCTGGAGGTGCCCGAGGCGCGCCTGGACATGGTCCGCACCGGCGGTGCGCTGTTCGGCGACACCGTGCCGACCCGCACCGAGTACCAGCGCGCCATGCAGTTCAAGTCGCGGGTGGCCGCCGTGCACAGCTACCCGGCCGGCAACACTGTCGGCTATGACCGCACCTTCACCTTGGCGCGTGACGCGCGCCTGGCCAATATCACCGTCGGCTACTCTGACGGCTACCGCCGGGTATTCACCAACAAGGGCCATGTGCTGATCAACGGCCACCGCGTGCCGGTGGTGGGCAAGGTGTCGATGAACACCTTGATGGTCGATGTCACCGACTTCCCCGACGTCAAGAACGGCAACGAGGTGGTGCTGTTCGGCAAGCAGGCCGGGGGTGAGATCACCCAGGGCGAAATGGAAGATATCAACGGTGCATTGCTGGCTGACCTGTACACCGTGTGGGGCAGCTCAAACCCGAAGATTCTCGTCGACTGACCCCGTACTGAAAGGAGACTGCCATGCAATACGCCAAGCTGACTCAACGTATCGCCGGCGACGGCGCCGCCGCCTGGGACATCCACTACCGCGCCCTGGCGCTGCAGGCCGAGGGCAAGGACATCCTGCTGCTGTCGGTGGGGGACCCGGACTTCGACACCCCGGCCCCCATCGTCGAGGCTGCCATCGACAGCCTGCGAGCAGGCCATACCCATTACGCCGATGTGCGCGGCAAGCTCGCCCTGCGCCAGGCCATCGCCGATCGCCACCGGCAACGCAGCGGCCAGGCCGTCAGTGCCGAGCAGGTCACGGTGCTGGCGGGTGCGCAGTGTGCGTTGTTCTGCGTGGCCCAGTGCGTGCTCGACCCCGGCGACGAGGTGATTGTCGCCGAGCCCATGTACGTCACCTACGAGGCGGTGTTCGGTGCCTGCGGCGCCAAAGTGGTACCGGTGCCGGTCAAGCCGGAGAACGGTTTTCGGGTGTGCCCGCAGGACGTCGCGGCGCGCATCACCCCGCGTACCCGCGCCCTGGCCCTGAACAGCCCGCACAACCCCTCGGGTGCAAGCTTGCCGCGCGCGACCTGGGAGGCACTGGCAGCGCTGTGCATCGCCCACGACCTGTGGCTGATCTCTGACGAGGTGTACAGCGAGCTGCTGTACGACGGCGAGCATGTCAGCCCTGGCAGCCTGCCGGGCATGGCCGAGCGCACCGCGACCCTCAACAGCTTGTCGAAATCCCACGCCATGACGGGCTGGCGGGTGGGCTGGGTAGTGAGCTCGCCTGAGCTGGCCACGCACCTGGAAAACCTGGCCCTGTGCATGCTGTATGGCTCGCCGGACTTTATCCAGGACGCCGCCGTGGTGGCCTTGACCCAGCCGATGCCAGCACTGGAGGCCATGCGCGACGCCTATCGCCAGCGGCGCGACCTGGTGTGCGAACACTTGGCGGGTTGCCCGGGCGTCAAGGCCCTGAAACCCGATGGCGGCATGTTCGTGATGGTCGATATTCGCGCAACCGGCCTCAGCGCGCAGGCCTTTGCCGACCGCCTGCTGGACCGCGAAGGTGTGTCGGTGCTGGCCGGCGAGGCCTTTGGCCCCAGCGCCGCCGGGCACATTCGCCTGGGGCTGGTGGTGGGCCCCGAGGCGCTGGTCGATGCCTGCCGGCGCATTGCCCGTTGTGCCCAGGCACTGATGCAACAGCAGGCCCCTGCGTGAGTAGGCGCGGCTGTATCGAGTGTTGCGCCGTCGCTGACGCATCCCGTTTTGTGTGAGGAGAAACGTTGTGAATGTACTGATCGTCCACGCTCACCCCGAGCCACAATCCTTCACCGCAGCCCTGCGTGACCAGGCCGTGGCCACCTTTCGCGACCAGGGCCACCCGGTGCAGGTCAGCGACCTGTACGCCATGGGCTGGAACCCGGTAGCCAGTGCTGATGATTTTGCCGAGCGCGAGAACCCCGAGTACCTGGTCTATGCCCTGGAGCAGCGCCTAGGGGTCAAGAGCGGCGCTATCGCTGCGGATATCCAGCTAGAGCTGGACAAGCTGTTATGGGCGGACCTGCTGGTGCTGAACTTCCCGATCTTCTGGTTCTCGGCGCCGGCCATGCTCAAGGGCTGGATCGACCGGGTGCTGGTGTCGGGCGTGTGCTATGGCGGCAAGCGCTTCTACGATCAGGGCGGGCTGGCTGGCAAGAAGGCGCTGGTGACGGTGACCCTGGGCGGGCGTGAGCACATGTTTGGCGAAGGGGCGATTCACGGGCCGCTCGAGGACATGTTGCGGCCGATTCTGCGGGGGACGCTGGCCTATGTCGGGTTCGAGGTGCTGCCACCGTTCGTGGCCTGGCACGTGCCGTACATCAGCGCCGAGGCCCGCCAGGGGTTTTTGCAGCAATACCAGCAGCGTCTGGAGCAGTTGGCAGACGACCAGCCGCTGGTATTCCCGCGCTTGGCGCAGTTCGATGAGGCGTTGTATCCGCTGAGGTAACGCAGTTGTGTATGTGTGTGTAGGAGCGGCCTTGCGTCGCGAAAGGGCTGCGCAGCGGCCCCCGGATATGTGCGGTGACGCTGAAATCGAGGGGCCGCTACGCAGCCCTTTCGCGACGCAAGGCCGCTCCTACAAACGGCCACCCACACATTCGGGGTATGTTGCCCTCAAGCAAATCCCCCGATAGTGAACCCATCGGCTCGATCCGGAGCAGTCACACGATGGAGTTGCTATGCGCAAGGCACTGAAGGTGATTGGCGGTCTGCTGCTGGCGTCGGCCGCCACGCAGGCACTGGCAGTGGAGGAGGGCAGCGCGAACACGCTAAGGCTGTACAACTGGACCGACTACATCGGCGAGACCACCCTGGCCGACTTCGAGAAGGCCACCGGCATCAAGGTCGTCTACGACACCTTCGATGGCTACGAGACCGTCCAGACCAAACTGCTGACCGGCCGCTCCGGCTATGACCTGGTGATGCTCAACGCTTCCCTGGTCCCCCCCTTGATCCAGGCTGGCGTGTTCCAGGCGTTGGACAAGCAGCAACTGCCCAGCTGGCACAACCTGGATGAGCAGGTGGTCAGCAACCTGCAAGGGTACGACCCGGGGCTGAAATACTCGGCACCCTACACCTGGGGCAGTTCAGGCATCACCTACAACGTCGACAAGATCACCGCACGCATGCCCGATGCACCGATCGGCTCGCTGGCCATGCTGTTCGACCCCAAGATCGTCTCGCGCTTCGCCGACTGCGGCGTCACCTTGATGGACGCGCCGACCGAGGTGATCCCGCTGGCCCTGCAGTACCTGGGCAAGGACCCACGCAGCGCAGCGCCGGCCGACCTCAAGGCTGCCGAGCAACTGCTGATGGGCATTCGCCCGTACATCCGCAAGTTCGATTCGGTCAACTACCTCACCAGCCTGCCCAATGGCGATGTCTGCCTGGCACTGACCTGGTCAGGTGACTACGCCACTGCCCAGGCCCGTGCGGTAGAAGCGAAGAAGGCCATCAAGCTGTCGTTCTTCATCCCCCAGGAAGGCTCGCTGATCTGGTTCGACAACCTGTACATCCCCAAGGACGCGCCGCACGCGGCCAACGCGCACCGCTTCATCGAGTTTTTGCTGCAGCCGCAAACCATGGCCAAGGTCACCGACTACATCCACTACGCCAACAGCAATGCCGCTGCCACGGCGTTGGTACAGGCCGACATCCGCCAGGACCCGGCGATCTACCCCGATGCCAAGACCCGCGAACGCCTGTTCGCGCAGAAGACCCAGAGCCCCAAGGACATGCGCGCCATCACCCGGGTCTGGAGCACGGTCAAGACCGGTTTCTGAACACTGCCAACCGATTCCCGCCAAGGAGCTGCCCATGGCCACCCCAAGCAAAGCATTCGCCATCGCCCACGACCCACTGGTGGACGCCGACAAGGCCCACTACATGCACGGCTACCATGTGTTCGACGAGCACCGCGAACAGGGCGCGCTGAATATCGTCGAAGGTGAAGGCGCCTACATTCGCGATACCCACGGCAACCGTTTCCTCGATGCGGTCGGCGGCATGTGGTGCACCAATATCGGCCTGGGCCGCGAAGAGATGGCCCTGGCCATCGCCGACCAGGTACGCAAGCTGGCCTACTCCAATCCGTTTTCCGACATGGCCAACGACGTCGCCATCGCGCTGTGCCAGAAGCTTGCGCAACTGGCGCCGGGCGACCTCGATCACGTGTTCCTCACCACCGGTGGCTCCACTGCCGTCGACACTGCCTACCGGCTGATCCAGTACTACCAGAACTGCCGTGGCAAGCCGCACAAAAAGCACGTGATCGCCCGTTACAACGCCTATCACGGCTCCACCACGCTGACCATGGCGATCGGCAACAAGGCGGCCGACCGCGTGCCCGAGTTCGACTACGCCCATGAACTGATCCACCACGTTTCCAACCCCAACGTGTACCGTGCGCCGGACGACATGGACGAGGTCGAGTTCCTCGACTTTCTGGTGGCCGAGTTCGAAGACAAGATCCTTTCCCTGGGCGCCGACAACGTAGCCGCGTTCTTTGCCGAGCCGATCATGGGTTCGGGCGGGGTGATCATCCCGCCCAAGGGCTACTTCGAGCGCATGTGGCAGGTGTGTCAGACCTACGACATTCTGTTCGTCGCCGACGAAGTGGTGACCTCGTTCGGTCGCCTGGGCACCTTCTTCGCTAGCGAGGAGCTGTTCGGGGTAACCCCGGATATCATCACCACCGCCAAAGGCCTGACCTCGGCCTACCTGCCGCTGGGTGCGTGCATCTTCTCGGAGCGGATCTGGCAGGTGATCGCCGAGCCAGGCAAGGGCCGCTGCTTCACCCACGGCTTCACCTACAGCGGGCACCCGGTGTGCTGCACAGCGGCCCTGAAGAACATCGAGATCATCGAGCGCGAGCAGTTGCTGGCGCACGTCAAGGATGTTGGCAGCTACCTGGAACAACGGCTGCACACCCTGCGCGACCTGCCCTTGGTCGGGGATGTGCGCTGCATGAAGTTGATGGCCTGTGTCGAGTTCGTTGCCGATAAAACCAGCAAGGCGTTGTTCCCCGACGCGGTCAACATCGGAGAGCGTATCCATAGCAAAGCCCAGGCCAGGGGGTTGCTGGTTCGGCCGATCATGCACCTGAACGTGATGTCGCCGCCGTTGATCATCACGCACGCGCAAGTGGATGAAATCGTCGAAACCTTGCGCCAGTGCATCATCGAAACGGCGCGTGAGCTCACCGCGCAAGGGCTGTACCAAGGCCGATGAGCCTGGCGCAAAGGGCTGTGCGTGGGCGTACCTGGCAGGCTAGACTGCCGGGCATGACCCAAGCCTCTCCCGACACACCGCTCACCCTTTCGCTGGGGGCACTGCAGCAGTGGCATGCGGCGCTGCAGCGTGCCCTGAGCCACAGCGAAACGGCCGAAGCCCTGCACTACGTCGCTGCCGCGATTGGCGAACTGGTGCAGGTGGAGTCGATGATGATCAGCCTCGAATGCCAGGGGCAGGCACCGCGGCTGCTGTATCAGCAGGGCATCCCCGAAGTGCACCGTGCTGCGGTGCTGGAGCGCTATTTCGCCGCCGGCTATCTGCTCGACCCCTTTTGCCTGGCCGTGCAGAGAGGCCTGGCCGAGGGGTTCTATCACCTCGAAGAAATCGCCCCGGACCACTTCTTCGACAGCGACTACTACAAGGCCTATTACCTGGGCACCGGCTGCAGCGAAGACAGCTACTACATCGTCGACCTCAGCCAGGAACGCAAGTTGTCCTTCAGCCTGTTCCAGGGGTGCAGTGGCACGCGCTTGAGCAGCGGGCAGATCGACTTGCTGCGGGCGGTCGAGCCGATGGTGCGCGAAGTGCTGGGGCGTTATGCCCGTTACAACCTTGAAGCCGCCACGGCTTCGGCCGAACGCGGCAGCGTTCAGGCGGCGTTCGAGAGTTTTGGTTGCCAGGTGCTTACCGATCGGGAGCGAGAGGTGGCGCACATGATCTTGCGGGGGCATTCGGTGAAGTCCACGGCGGTGCAGCTGGGGATTTCACCGGAGACGGTGCGGATGCACCGCAAGAACCTGTATCTGAAGCTTGAGATCAATTCACAGTCGGAGTTGTTTGCGCGCTTTATCGACTGGTTACGGCAGGGGGCGGTTGCGAGCTGATAAGTGTATTACGTGAGGTTTGTGGCGCCTATGAGATCGAGCGCCGCCCGCGCGGCGCTCGATCTCATAGGCGCCACAAACCTCACGTCAAACACCTGGCAGCCCTCACAAACCCATCAGCTTCGCCTCCAGCGCCGCAATGTGCGCCTGCAACCGCTCATGCTCCTGCCGCTCGGCGGTGATGTCTTCAAACACGCTGATCAGGTGCTCCGGCTCACCGTTGTCGCGGCGCTGCAGCGAGGTGCGGGCGCGCACCCAGATGTATTCGCCGCTCTTGTGGCGCACGCGTTTTTCCACCTCGTAGCGCTCGGTTTCACCCGCCAGCATGCGCGCCAGCAATTGCAGGTTCAGCGCCAGGTCGTCGGCATGGGTGATGTGCTGGAAGGTCATGGCGTACAGCTCTTCGGCGCGGTAGCCGAGCATCTCGCAGAGGCTGTTGTTGACCCGCTGCCAGGTGCCGTCCGGGTCGATGTAGGCAAGGGCACCCCAGGCCAGCTCGAAGATCGCGCGAAAGCGTTCTTCGCTGTTGCGCAACGCCTGCTGGGCAACCTGGCGCTCGGTGTTGTCCATGCTGATGCCGACCATCTTCACCGAGCGCCCGGCGCTGTCGCGTACCACCGTGGCGCGGGAGGAAATCCAGCGCACTTCACCCTCAGGCCGGGTGATACGGAAATCACACTCGCAGCCACTGCCCTCGGCGACGGCCTGGGCGTACATCGCCTGCATGTGCGCCACGTCTTCATCTGGCAGATGGCGCCAGAAGTCTTCGTTGCGGTGCACTGGCCAGCCATACACCTGTTCGACGTTTGGCGAATAGGTGACCTCGTCGCTGATCAGGTTCCATTCCCAGGTCACGATACGCGCACCTTCCTGGGCCAGTTTCATGCGTGTTTCGCTTTCCATGATTTCGGCGGTGTAGCGCCTGCGCAGGTCGGTCATCGGCAACTCGACCACCTGTGGCTGCTGGATGTTCTGCAAGGCTTCGTCGCCATAGCGCAGCCAGATCCAGTTGACCTTGAGAAAGTCGGCCAATTTACGCAGGTTGTCGTAGTCGATCTCCCCGCCGCGGGTCCATTTGTGCACCGCCGTGCGGGAAATACCCAGGGCCGTGCCCACGGCTTGCAGGGTCAGCTTGTGATGCTCGAGCAGTTCCTTGAGGCGAAAGGCAAAGCTGTTTTCCAACATCGGCAGGGTGTCCTGATCGGGGCCAAGAGCCTGCCAGTATACTCAAGCTGTCAACTTTTGGTTGACGGTGAAACCCTGCGGCCCCGATCGCGCGTTACAGGTCCAGCACCAGGCGTGCCGAGCGTGCCCGCGACACACACAGCATGATGCTCTGTTGGGCGGCCTTTTCGTCATCGCTCAGGTACTGGTCGAAGTGCTCGGCTTCGCCTTCCAGGATGGCGGTTTCGCAGGTGCCGCAGACGCCTTCGCGGCACAGGCATTCGACCTTGGCGGCCTTGGACTTCTCGATGGCCTGAAGAATGGTCATGCCTTCTTCCACCTGCAACTCGATGCCCGACTGCGCCAGCACCACGGTGAATGCCGAACCGGTCACCGGGGCTGCGGCAAACTGCTCCCAATGCACGCGTTGCTCGGCAATGCCGGCCTTGGCGGCGCAGGCGATGACTGCATCGATCAGTGGTTTGGGGCCGCACACGTACAGGTGCGCGGACGCATCCAGGCCCGCGCACAAGGCCGCCAGGTCAAGCTTGCGATCGAGGCTATCGATGTAGAAGTGGGTGTTGTCGGCATGCGGGCCGTTGGCCAGCTGGGCCTGGAACGCGCCATGTTCCGGGGCGCGGAAGGCGTAGTGCAGTTCGTAGTCGGCGGCGCCGCCTTCGAGCTCGTGCAGTTGTGCCAGGAAGGGGGTAATGCCGATGCCGCCGGCAATCAGCACATGGCGGCCGGCCGCTGGGTCCAGGGCGAACAGGTTGTTGGGCGAGGAGATGGTCAGGCGGGTGCCGACCTGCACCTGCTGGTGCATGAACGCCGAGCCGCCCTTGGATTGTTCTTCCAGGCGCACGCCAATCTGGTAGCTGCGGGTATCGCGCGGGTCGCTCATCAACGAGTAGGCGTTGCTGAACTGGCTGCCGTCGGCACCCTGCATCTGCACGATGACATGGCTGCCACCGGTGAAGGCCGGCATCGCCGCGCCATCTTCGCGGGCCAGGGTAAAGCGCTTGATCAGCGGCGTGGCCTGTTCCACTTCGGTCACGCACACGCTGAACATTTCATATTTGTTGGCCATGGTTCACCTCGACTGCCAGGGTGCGCGGCAGGCCGTGCCGCGCACCAGTACGTGCAAATGACTCAAGCGGTAGCGATCAATCGTCGAGGTGGGCCACGGCGATCAGGTTGTGGAAGTGGGCAATGCCGTGCTCGCTCATGCCGCTGCGCTCGCGGTCGGCCATGATCCGGCCCTGGCCACGGTAGCCGCGGGATTTCAGGCCCTTCTGCACGCTTTCGACCAGGCGCAGGTCTTCTGGGCGGAACACTTCGCGGTACCAGTCGATCAGCTTCTGCTGTTCCTCGGTGATGTCCGTGTTGAGGAAGTAGATGTCGTAGTGCTGCAGGGTCGTTTCCGCATCCACCGGGAACTCGTAGATCACGGTCATGAAGTTGGCCCCTGGCGGCACGTTGAACATGGTGCACGGCCAGGCCCAGAAGCCGGCGAAGGACGGGTCTTTCACGCTTTCATCGAAGGTGAACGACTGCTCCGACGGTTTTGCCAGGCCGTACTGCAGGGTCCAGTTGCCATGCATGCTGTGGCTGTACTGGCCGACGTCTACCGAATCGGAGAAGCCGGGGTGGGCAGGGGCGCAGTGGTAGCACTCAAGGTAGTTGTCGACGATCGACTTCCAGTTGGCCGGGGTGTCGCTGACGAAACGTGCGGCCAGGTGCAGGTCGTCGATCACGCCACAGGCTTCACGCATGCGCGCTTGCAGGCCCGGCAGCTGGTCTTCGACCGAGCCTGCGTCCATGTCCATGTTGATGAAGATGAAGCCTGCGTATTCTTCGACGCGCAGCTGCACCAGGGTGGAGTTCTCTTTGTCGAAGTTCACCACGTTGTCGCAGTTACGGGCGTGGGCGAGCTCGCCGTCGAGCTTGAAGGTCCAGGCGTGGTACGGGCAGGTGATGACGTTCTTGGCCTTGCCGCTGCCGCTGAGCAGCTGGTGGCCGCGGTGCGGGCAGACGTTGTAGAACGCGCGCAGCACGCTGTCACGACCGCGCACCACGATGATGCTCTCGCCAATCACTTCGCGGGTGATGTAGGCATTGTTCTGCGCCACTTCGCTGCGGTGGCCGACACAGATCCAGCTGCGCGCGAAGATGGCTTCCTTCTCGTGCTCGAAAACCGAGGCCTGGGTGTAGAAGCTGGCAGGGATAGTGAACGCCTCTTCGGCGTTCGCACAGAAATCGGCGGGCAGGCGTTTGAAGTCATTCATGACGGGATCTCACAAGCTCGGTTTATAGTTATTGGTTAACACGTATCTATTGGTTAACAAGCCGGGCAAAAAAATTTGCCGTCGTGGGGCGAGGCCGCCCCACACAGGCCAGTTCAGTTCACTTGTTTCAATGCACGGCGGCGGCACTGCGCGGGGCATGCTCGGCAGGTGTTTCACCGGCCAGGCGCGCTGCCTCTTCCTCGATGCGGTAGGCCGAGACCTGGCCGTAGTCTTCGAACATCCACTTGAAGAAGCCGTATATCTTCACCAGCAGAATCACCATGAACGGGATCGCCGTCAGTACCACCGCGGTTTTCATGGTCGACAGCGATGCCTTGGCGAACAGCATGGCCAGTGGCACCAGGGTCAGCACCACGCACCAGAACAGGCGATGGGTCGGTGTCGGGTCATCGCCTTCGCGCAGGTTGCGGGTGCTGGTGGCCGCTACCGCATACGCGGCGGCGTCCATGTGCGAGGCGCAGAAGATCGCCATGATGAACAGGTACACACCCAGGAACACCTGGCCCCATGGCAAGGCCAGCAACAGGTGCGTCACGGCCGATTCGCCGCCTTGTTCACTGAGCATTTTCGGCACGTCGATGGCACCGGTGATGAACTGGTGCATGCTGTAGCTTTCCAGCGCGCCGAAGAAGAACCAGCAACCGAAGCTGCCGCCCATCAGCAGGGCCATGACCACTTCCTTGATCTGCCGGCCGCGCGACACGCGGGTCACGAACATCGCCACGCCCGGTGCGTACGACACCCACCAGAGCCAGTAGAACACCGTCCAGTTGCGGGTGAAGGCACCGTCGCCGGCCGGGTCGGTGAACAGGCTCATGTGCACGTAGTTCTGGATCATCAGGCCAATCGAGTTGGCCGTATTGTTGATGGTGAACTGCGTCGGGCCAACCAGCAGGATGACGGCGGCAAATACCAGCGCGCCGATGCACACCATCTTGCTCAGGCGCTGCAGGCCGCCATCGATACCGATGTAGGAGCTGAGCGAGAACATCACCGCGACGGCACCGATCACCAGCAATTGCACGGTGAAGGTGTCGGGGGTGCCGGTGAGGTCATGCAGGCCGCGGGTCAAGGTCGAGGCGGTAAGTGCCAGCGATACCGTCAGGGCGCCCATCATGGTCAGCAGGAAGATCAGGTCGACGCTGCGGCCAACGGGGCCGGTGGCCTTGAAACCGGTCACCGCTTCGATGATCGAGGCCAGGTTCAGGCCGCTCTTCTTGCGCACGTGGAAGTGATAAGCCATGGCCAGCGAGGCCAGGGCATAGATCGACCAGGCGCTGACGCCCCAGTGGAAGAACGAATAGCCAATGCTGTACTCGAGCGCCTTGGGGGTGGCTGCGGCGATGTTGAGGCCGGGAGTCTGGTAGTAGTAGGCCCATTCCATCACGCCCCAGTACAGGGTCGAGGAACCCATGCCGGCGCAGATGAACATGAACACCCAGGTCGCGGTGGCGTACTCGGGTTTGCCACTGCCCAGGCGGATATTGCCGTACTTGCTGAAGGCCAGGTACAGCACGGCCAGGGTGCTACCGAACACCAGCACCTGGACACTGGTGCCAAAGGTACGGGTGGACAGTTCGAACAGCTGGTTGGCCGCGTGTTCGGCTTCGGCGGGGAACATTGCAAGGCCCAGCACCGTGAGCAGCACGGCGATCAGGCTCATGGTAATCAGGAACACATCAATCTTTTTATTCTTGTGCGACATCATCGTCTCCTGGACGTTGGCGTACTTGTTATACCCGGCAGGCATCCGGGGTGTTGCAGTACCACTCCTTCCTTGGCTGTTAACTAAAGGTTAACGTACATCTAATGGTTAACAGATTTTGCATTTAATCCGCGCCGCTCGCAAGAGGGGGAGGGCCGATTGTCAGACACGTGTGCTAATCGGCCCGGCCGGGTCAGGCTTCGATCAAGGCCGTGATGGCCCGGCCGACGTCCTGGGTGGACTTCTGCCCGCCCATGTCGCGGGTGGTGTCACCGGCGGCAATGACCTGTTCGATGGCCGTGAGGATGTCATCGTGGGCCGCACGGTAGCGCGGGTCGGCGCCGTCGTTGCCGAGGAACTCGAGCATCAGCGCACCGGACCAGATCATCGCGATCGGGTTGGCGATGTTCTTGCCGAAGATGTCCGGTGCCGAGCCGTGTACCGGTTCGAACAGGGACGGGAACTTGCGCTCGGGGTTGAGGTTGGCCGACGGGGCGATGCCGATGGTGCCGGCGCAGGCCGGGCCGAGGTCGGACAGGATGTCGCCGAACAGGTTCGAGGCCACCACCACGTCGAAGCGGTCCGGTTGCAGGACGAAGCGGGCGCAGAGGATATCAATGTGCTGCTTGTCCCAGCTGATTTCCGGATAATTGGCAGCCATGGCCGCCGTGCGCTCGTCCCAGTACGGCATGCTCACGGCCATGCCGTTGGACTTGGTCGCCGAGGTAACGTGCTTGCGCTCGCGGGTTTGCGCGACATCGAATGCGTACTTGAGAATGCGGTCGACACCGCGGCGGGTGAACACCGATTCCTGCAGCACGAACTCGTTCTCGGTGCCTTCGAACATGCGCCCGCCCAGGGACGAGTATTCGCCTTCGGTGTTCTCGCGGATCACCACGAAGTCGATGTCACCGGGCTCGCGGCCTGCCAGCGGGCAGGGTACGCCCGGGAACAGGCGCACCGGGCGAATGTTCACGTACTGGTCGAAGTCACGGCGGAACTTGAGCAGCGAACCCCACAGGGAAATGTGGTCCGGTACCTTGTCTGGCCAGCCGACCGCGCCGAAGTAGAGGGCGTCGAAGCCCTTCAGCTGCTCGAACCAGTCGTCCGGCATCATCTTGCCGTGGGCCAGGTAGTAATCGCAACTGGCCCACTCGAAGAATTCGAAACTGATGTCCAGGCCATGCTTGCGGGCGGCAGCCTCGACCACGCGGATGCCTTCTGGCAGTACTTCGATGCCGATGCCATCGCCAGGGATTGCTGCAATTCTGAATGTCTTGCTCATGGGGGCGCACTCGTTGTCTAGGGAACAGGTGCGGGCCATGCTATAAGGCCTTGAATCGGAGATAATCTAGCCATTCATGGATTCTTGGAACACGAAGTGTGAATAATCTGCCTAGCCTCGACGACCTCAATATCTTCCTCCTGGTGGCCAAACGCGCCAGCTTTGCTGCGGTGGCTGACGAGTTGGGCATGTCGGCGGCGTACATCAGCAAACGCATTCGCCTGCTTGAGCAAAACCTCGAGGTGCGCTTGTTGCACCGCACCACCCGGCGGGTGACGGTCAGCGAGGAGGGCGAGCGGGTGTACCAGTGGGCGCTGCAGATTTTCGACGCGGTGCAGCGCATGGGGGATGACATCAGCGCCCAGCACCGCGAACCGGCGGGGCAACTGCGCATTGCCAGCAGTTTGGGCCTGGGTCGGCGGTTTGTGGCGCCGGCCTTGTCGGGGCTGGCCGAGCGCTACCCACGTCTGGATATTCGCCTGGATGTGCATGACCGTCTGGTGGACTTGATCGAAGAGGGGGTCGACCTGGACATCCGCGTGGGCAATACCATTGCGCCCAACCTGATCGCCAAGCGCCTGGCCAGGAACCGCCGGGTACTCTGTGCCGCGCCTGGCTACCTGGCGCGCCACGGCACGCCGAAAGTGCTGGCCGACCTGGGCAGCCATGACTGCCTGGTGATCAAGGAACGTGACCACCCGTTTGGTATCTGGCAGCTGGAGGGCCCTGATGGCGAAGAGAGCGTGCGGGTGACCGGGGGCTTGTCGAGCAACCACGGCGAGGTGGCCCACCAGTGGTGCCTGGATGGGCGCGGGATCTTGCTGCGGTCCTGGTGGGATGTGCACGACAGCTTGCTGGACGGGCGGCTGGTGCAGGTGTTGGCGGACTATCACCAGCCGGCGGATATCTGGGCCGTGTACACCTCGCCACTGGCAAGCTCGGCCAAGGTGCGGGTGGCGGTTGAGTTCTTCCGGCGGTATTTTGCCGAGCGGTATAGCTTGCCGGAGTAGGGGGTGGGGGTGGGGCATGCACCCGCCCCCCCCATCGCCCTTACCTGACAGGCACCCGGCTAACCGCCTTGATTTCCCGCAAGGCCAAGCTCGACTGAATCGAAGCAATGCCCGGTTGCCGGCGCAACACTTCCTCGACAAAGCGCCCATAGCTCTCCAGGTCGGTCGCCAGCACCGTCAGCACATAGTCAGCCTCACCCGTCACCTTGTGGCACGACAACACCTGCGGCAGCTTCAAGATCACCTGCTCGAAGTCATCAGGCGCTTCGGCCGAATGGTTGCCAAAGCGCACCAGGGCAAACGCCATGACGTCATACCCCAGTTTCTTGCGGTCCAGGTTGGCCTGGTAGTCCTTGATCAGCCCCAACTCCTCCAGGCGCTTGCGCCGGCGCCAGCAGGGCGTGACGGTCATCGACAAGCGCTCGCCCAGGGCGGCGCTGGACAAGGTGCCGTCCTCCTGCAGCAAGCGCAGCAGCTCGCGGTCTACCTCGTCCAGTTCTTCGTAAGCAAAAGCTTTGCTCATCTTGTGGCTACCGGCTGAATATTTTGCTCAAGCATCCGGTTTGCCTGAGCATAAAGCAAAGCATTTTCACTGCTCTCTCGCGAAAATTGGTTATCCGATAACACCTTGAAAAAGGACATTCGCGTGCTGACAGTCTTTAGCCACAATCATCGCTTGCACCATGGCTCCGAGCTCAAGGACGGGGCGATCACACCCTCATTCGAAAACCCCCAGCGTGCCGACACGGTGCTGGCTCGTGTCCAGGCCACGGGCCTGGGCGATGTCATCGCCGAGCAGGCCTTCGACCGTGCCTGCTACGTCGCGGCGCACAGCGAGCGCTACGTGAGCTTTCTGGAAAATGCCTGGGCAGAATGGACGGCCACCGGCAAGACCCATGATGCGCTACCGCTGGTATGGCCAGTGCGCGACCTGGCCATCGACCGAGAACCGGGCTTCATCGACGGCAAGCTGGGCTTCTACGCCATGGACGCCGGCGCGCCGATTACCGGCGGCACCTGGGAGGCCGTGCGCAGCAGCGCCAACGTGGCCCTGACCGGCATGCAACGGGTCATCGATGGCGCGCACAGCGCCTTCGCCTTGTGTCGCCCACCCGGGCACCATGCGGCCCGTGAGTACATGGGCGGCTACTGCTACCTCAACAATGCCGCCATCGCCGCCGAACGCTGCCTGAGCCAGGGCGCGCAGCGGGTGGCCGTGCTGGACGTGGACTTTCACCACGGCAACGGCACGCAGAACATTTTCTACGACCGCCCCGATGTGTTCTTCGCGTCGATCCACGGTGACCCGCACTTCTGCTACCCGTACTTCTCCGGCTATGCCCACGAACAGGGCTCGGGGGCGGGCGAGGGCTTCACTGCCAACTA
Organism: Pseudomonas sp. SWRI68; assembly: GCF_014269165.1. Lineage (NCBI taxonomy): Bacteria > Pseudomonadati > Pseudomonadota > Gammaproteobacteria > Pseudomonadales > Pseudomonadaceae > Pseudomonas > Pseudomonas sp. SWRI68. The sequence goes on from NZ_JABWRU010000030.1 coordinate 28,788, forward strand.
CCCGCTGAACAAGGGCACCGCCTGGGCGCAGTATCGGCAGGCCTTGCAGGAGGCGCTCAAGCGCGTTGTCGCGCACCAGCCCGACTTTCTCGTCGTATCCCTTGGCGTCGATACCTTCGAGGACGACCCGATCAGCCACTTCAAGCTCACCAGCGAAGACTTCCTGCGCCTGGGCGCCGAGATCGCCCGTGCGGGTATCCCGACGCTGTTCGTGATGGAGGGCGGCTACATGGTCGACGAAATCGGCATCAATGCCGTCAACACCCTGCAAGGTTTCGAAAGCGCCTGTTGATAGCACGTGCAAATAGCACCGGGGCAAGGCCTGTGCGGGCCTTGCCCCAGGCACCCATTCCAACAATAAAAAGAGGTCGCTCATGCAAGACATGTCCGCAAGCCTTGAGCAAAGCAAACCTGCAGATTCGCCCCGTGACGGGCACCTGAAACGCACGCTGGAAAACCGCCACATCCAGTTGATATCCATCGGTGGCGCCATCGGCACCGGCTTGTTCATGGGGTCGGGCAAGGTCATCGCGTTGTCCGGCACCTCCATCCTGCTGGTCTACGCGATCCTGGGGTTCTTTGTGTTCTTCGTCATGCGGGCGATGGGCGAACTGCTGTTATCCGACCTGCGTTTCAAATCTTTCGCCGACATCGTCGCCCATTACCTGGGGCCGCGTGCAGGCTTCGTGCTGAGCTGGTCGTACTGGTTGAGCTGGAGTGTGGCGGTGGTCGGTGACGTGGTGGTCGTGGCCGGGTTCTTCCAGTACTGGTATGCGGACGTGCCCGCCTGGATACCGGCGTTCCTCACCCTGTTCGTGCTGCTGGGCCTGAACATGCTGGCGGTGCGAATCTTCGGCGAAGTGGAGTTCTGGTTCGGGATCATCAAGATCGTCGCCATCGTCCTGCTGATCATCACTGCAGCCGTGATGATCGCCACTGCCTATGTATCACCCAATGGGGTGGTCGCCTCGCTTGCCAATGTGGTGGCCCCAGGCGCGGTGCTGCCCCATGGCATCAGCGGCTTTTTTGCAGGGTTCCAGATTGCCGTGTTTTCCTTCGCCGGCACCGAGCTGATCGGTACCACTGCGGCCGAGGCAAAGAACCCGCACCGCTCGCTGCCCAAGGCCATCAACACCATTCCCTTGCGCATCCTGCTGTTCTACATCCTGGCACTGGTGTGCATCATCAGCGTGGTTTCGTGGGCAGAAGTACCGGCCAACCGCAGCCCCTTCGTCGAGCTGTTCCTGCTGGCCGGCTTCCCGGCTGCCGCCGGCATGCTCAATTTCGTGGTGCTGACCTCGGCGGCGTCCTCAGCCAACAGCGGCGTCTATTCCGGGTGCCGGATGCTCTTCGGCCTCGCCGAGCGGCGTAACGCACCGGCCATCTTCGCCAGGCTTTCGGCACTCAGCGTGCCGGTGTACAGCTTGCTGTTCTCCGGGGTGTGCATGCTGACCGGGTTGGCCTTGCTGTTCATCATCCCCGAGGTGATGACGGTGTTCACGCTGATCTCGACCATCTCGGCGATCCTGGTGATCTTCACCTGGTCGATGATTCTTGCCGCGTACCTCGCCTACCGCAAGCGCAACCCGGCCGCGCACCAGGCGTCGACGTTCAAGCTGCCGGGTGGCGTGCCCATGGCCGTCACGTCGCTGGTTTTCCTCTGCTTCGTGCTGGTGTTGCTGGCCCTGGAGCCGGATACGCGGATGGCGCTGTGCGTGATGCCGTTGTGGTTCGTCTTCCTGCTGCTGGCCTATCGCCGGCGCACGGCTTAGCGCCCCTTGGCCAAGTAGGCGGCATACTCCTCATCCGGCACCATGCTGCCACCGGTGCCCCACACCAGGTGCGTAGCGTTGGCCATGCGTTGCGCCGTCAGCCCCCTGCGCGCCAGGTACTGCGGCGCTTGCAGCACCTGCAACATGCCGGGCATGCCGGCCAGCGCCGAGGGCTCCAGCCGTACCTGCTCCAGGTCATGGGCCAGTACCAACAGTTGGTACAGACGCTCGTCCGTTACCGTGTAGTAGCCATCCAGCAAGCGTTGCATGGCCTTGCCGACGAAACCGGAAGGGCGGCCCACCGCCAGGCCGTCGGCGGCGGTGACGTTGTCGATGCCGAAGTCCTGCACGCTGGTCTGGTCATGCAGGCCAGTGTAAACGCCAAGGAACATGCAGGGCGAATGGGTCGGCTCGGCAAAGAGGCAGTGCACATGGTCGCCAAACACCAGCTTCAAGCCAAACGCCACTCCGCCAGGCCCGCCGCCCACGCCGCAGGGCAGGTAGACGAACAGCGGGTGCTCGGCGTCGACCTTGATACCGGCGGCGTTGAATTGGCCCAGCAAGCGTTCGGCTGCCACGGCATAACCGAGGAACAGGTGCGGCGAGTTTTCGTCATCGACGAAGTAGCACGCAGGGTCTGCCGCGGCCTGCTGGCGGCCTTGCTCCACCGCAACACTGTAGTCGGACGGGTACTCGACCACGTTCACGCCGTTGGCGCGCAGCTTGTCCTTTTTCCACTGCCGCGCATCGGAAGACATGTGCACCGTGGCCTGGAAGCCCAGCCGGGCACTCATGATGCCGATCGACAGGCCCAGGTTGCCGGTGGAGCCGACGGCCACTTTGTACTGGCTGAAGAACTGCCGGGCTGGGTCGCTGGCCAGTACCCGGTAATCGCTGTCCAGGGTGATCAGGCCGGCCGCCAGCGCCAGGTCTTCAGCATGCTTGAGCACTTCGTGGATGCCGCCGCGGGCCTTGATCGAGCCAGAGATGGGTAGCTCGCTGTCGGCCTTGAGCCAGAGTGAGCCGCTGGGCGCAAGGCCGGCTGCTTGCTGCAAGGCGTGCTGCAGGGTTGGCAGCGGGCGAATCGGTGATTCGATGATGCCGCCAGAGGCGGCGGTGTCTGGGAACACCGTGGCCAGGTACGGAGCGAAGCGCAGCAGCCGGGCACTGGCTGCGTGCACGTCGGCGGCAGTCAGGCCGACGTCTTCCAAGGCCTCAGCGGTTGGCGCGATGCCAGGGTTGAACCAGCAGGTTTCGCGCAGTGCCACCAGGTCCTCGACCAAGGGGTGGGAGGCGTACCAGGCGTCTAGCGTTTTGCCGTGAATCATTCCATTGCTCCTGTGCTGTTGCTGTCGGGGAACTGCATATACCTCCCGGTATATGGACAGCCCGCTGCCTGCCGAATAGCTTAACCGTCGACGGGGCGCACCTTGCATGCGCGATAAAAACAATTACGCCCCCGTGTCTTTCAGTCCTGCCAACCCTATAACGCTTACAAGAATGAGGCGGCAAATGGAAAACATCGGCACCTATGTCATCTACGTCATCATGGTGTGCGCGGTACTGGGCGCCGTGGCATCCATCTACAACCCGGAGGGTGAACTGGGCCAGGAATTCATCGCCGGCCTGCACAGCATTGGCCCGATCTTCATCCCCGTGGCCGGCATCATGGCGGCAATCCCGTACATATCCGCAGGCATCAGCCAGCTCATCGCGCCGCTGTTCCTGGCGTTGGGCGCCGACCCAGGGATTGCCGGGCCGATCTTCATCGCCTCTGACATGGGCGGCTACCAGTTGGCCAAGGCCCTGGCGCAAAGCCCGGAAGGCTGGATCCTCGGCCTGATCACCGGCTTCCAGTCCGGTTCGACGATCATCTTCGTGATCCCGGTGGGGCTGGCCATGCTGCGCAAGGTCGACCACAAGTACATGGCCTTGGGGATCATGGCCGGCTTGTTGACCATTCCCGTCAGCATCATGGTAATCGCCATGACCATGCAACTGCTCGGCCTGGAGGTGCGGCCGGACATCGCCACCACCGGCGCGGCCACCCAGGCGCTGCATTTCACCTGGCCGATGCTGGTGCGCAACCTGATGCCGTTGATTCTGTTCTGTATCGTGCTGGCCGCCGCGCTGCGCTACTTCCCGACGCTGATGGTGTACGTGTTCCTCAAGCTCGGTCAGTTCATGTATATCGGTGTGGTGCTGGTGCTGGTGGCCTCCATCGTCCAGTACTTCACCGGCTTTTTCAGCGCTGTGTTCGGTAGCTGGGGCTTCGCCCCGATCATCGCTGATGCTGACGACCAGTTCCGCGCGCTGGAAATTGCCGGCTACGTTGGCCTGATGCTGTGTGGGGCGTTCCCCATGGTGCACCTGCTCAAGCGCTTTCTGGCACGGCCCATCGAGCGGGTCGCCTCGCGGTTCGGCATGTCCGGGGTCGGCGCCGCCGGGGTGCTGGCCGCCTCGGCCAACATTCTGGCCATGTTCAGGCTGGTGAGCGAGATGCCGCCCAAGGACAAGGTGCTGGTGATCGCCTTCTCGGTGTGCGCCGCCTTCACCTTCGGCGACCACATGGCCTTCTCCGCCAACTTCCAGCCCTCGCTGATTCTGCCGCTGATCATCGGCAAGCTCAGCGGTGGCCTGTTCGCCATGCTGCTCGCCAGTTGGCTGGCCGTACCCAAGGCTGTGGAGATGGGGCGCGAGGACGATGCCGCCAGTGCCTACAAGGTAGCCGCCGAACCGTCCTGACCGAAAAACGTCACCGACATGATCCGGAGCGCCCTGGGCGCCCCGGATTTTGTGCTTTTTGCGGTGCAGGGCGGTAAGTTGCCCAGGGGCTTGTGTGCACGACAGCGGGGTGAGTGATGACATTGGAAGAAGCGAACAGGCTGGCGGCGGTGATCGATGCGATCGGCACGGACGCTTTGGGGCCGGCCATCGATGCGCTCTTACGGGCAAAACTGGCATTCGAGATGAGCTGTGGTTATCTGTTCAAGTTCAACCAGCATGCGCTGCTGGTGCATAACGGCTACAACGATTCGGTGTCCGAGCGCACGCTGAACGCCTACGTGCGGGGCGGCTACCTGCTCGACCCGTTCTATGTCGCCTGTGTCAACGAGCACCCGGGCGGGCTCTGGCGCATGAGCGAGCTGGCGCCCGACAGTTTCTATGCTTCAGGCTTTTCCATCTCCAAGGACATCCACCCGTGCGTGTCGTCCGACTACGGCACCTCGGTGGAGGAGGTGGGGTTCATCATTGCGCTGCGGCCTCAGGTGGCCGTCGTCTACTCGCTGATGCGCAACCTCAGCAGTGGCAGCTTCAGCGAAGACGACATGCAGGTGCTGGCTGCCATGGCGCCCGTGCTGGCCTCGGTGCTGGGCCAGCATTGTCGGCTGCGCTACGCCGATTACCTGCGCGATGCGCCTGCCGAGGGCGGGGTGCTGGAAGATGCCTTTGTCGAGATTTTGCAGGGGCAGTTGACCGAGACCCAGCGCTACATCGCCAAGTTGCTGTTGCAGGGGCACAGCAATGCGTCGATTGCCAGGCAACTGAACATCTCGGATGGCACGGTGAAAGTGCACAAGCACAATATCTACCAGCGGCTGGAGATCTCCACCAACGCCGAACTGTTTCGCCTGTTCATCGATTACCTGGCCAAGGCCTGAACGCCTGAAACGCACAACGCCCGAGGGGCTGCCTCGGGCGTTGTGCCAAGCGTTGCGGCTTACTTGAACAGCGGGCTGAGGTGCTCGCTCAGGTAGATACCCTGGGGGTCGAGCTGGCGGCGCAGGTTGCGAAAATCCTGGGCACGGGGGTAGAGGGCACTGACGTCGTCACCGGTCAGGAAGTGCAGCTTGCCCCAGTGCGGCCGAGCGCCGTATGCGCGCAGGATCTGGTCGACCGCACGCAGGTAGTCCCAATAGTCGGTGCCCGGCTGGCCAGACACCGAAATGGTCACGCTGTCCTGCTCGAAGAACGGGCTCATCCAGGCGCCGTCGCCGGCGGTGAAGCGGTACTCGATGGGGTAGATCGCCTCGGGGAAGTCCTCGAGCATCAGCTTGCGCACCGCCCGCAAGGCTTCCTTGCTGTGCCGGAGGGGCACGGCATATTCCAGTTCATGGAAGTTGGGCAGGTACTCGATCGGGTACACGTCCGAGCTGTAGGCGACTTTCTCGAATTCGCTTTCCCAGGCCGGGCGGTCGGTGATGTCCATGACTTTCACCTCGCACACATCGGAGGTGCGCCCACTGGTGGAGGTTGCCGCCGTGTCCGGCAGGCAGTAGCAGTGCCGGCTCTGCTCGTAGGGGCACCAGAAGAAGCTGAAGTGGCGGTGCGTGCGCGCCAGTTCATCGTGCTTGTCCATCACGCTTTCGAAGTCTTCACGCCAGATGCGTTCGTGCAGGTTAAAGCTGTCGGTCACCTGCAAGGTCAGCTCTGACACGATCCCCAGCACGCCCAGCGATACTCGGCTCGCCTGCAGCAAGTCGGGCGTACTTTCATCCACCACGATGATCTCGCCGTTGGGTTGAACCAGCTTCAGGCCAACGATCGAAGAAGCCAGGTTGCCCAAGGTCAGGCCGGTGCCGTGGGTGCCCGTGGTCAGGGCGCCGGCGATCGACTGGCTGTCGATGTCGCCCTGGTTGACCATCGACAGGCCGGCCGCCCGCAGCGCCTTGCCGAAGGCGTTGATGGTGGTGCCGGCGGCTGCGGTAACGCGTTTTTGCTCAAGGTCGATGTGGCGCACACCGCTCATGTTGCCCAGCGACAGGTGCAGGCCGTTGGTCAGCGCCACCGGGGTAAACGAATGCCCGGAACCCGCCACGCGCACGTTCATGCCATTGGCGCTCGCCTGGCTGACCAGGGTGCACAGCTCGTCTTCGCTGGAGGGGGCGCCACGTGCCGCGCGGATACACGACTGGTTGCCCGCCCAGTTGCGCCAGTGCGCCTGGTCGAGCCCGAACTCGTTGATGTGCATGTTGTTCGATGAGGTGCTCACGTTGCTCTCCTGCCCATTATTATTGTGATCAGATGGCGGTGTAGCCGTTGTCGGCAAACAGGTGGGTGCCGTTGACGAAACTGGCATCGTCGCTGGCCAGGAACAAGGCCGCGGTGGCCACCTCCGAGGGTTGGCACAAGCGCCCCTGGGCGGCGGCGATCGCGTGTTCGCTGACATCCACCCCGTGCTTGCGCAGCATGGCGATTTCGCGCAGGCCGTGGTCGGTGGCGATGAAGCCTGGGCAGATCGCGTTGGCACGGATGCCGCGGTCGCGGAACTCCACGGCGATGGCCCTGGCGAACATGTGCGTGGCGCCTTTGCTGGTGCAATACAGCACCTCCATGGGCGTGCCCACCACCGCCGAAATCGACGACGTGCAGACGATGCTGCCACCGCCTGCCGAGAGCATGCCCGGCAATACCGCCTTGGTGACCAGGAACATGCTTTTCACGTTCACGGCCATGATCCGGTCCCACTCTTCTTCGCTGGTTTCCAGGAAGGGCACGGCGGCCAGGATGCCGGCGTGGTTGAGCAACACGGTGATTGGCCCGAACGCTTGTTCCACGGCCGCGACTGCGGCTTTGACCTGCTGCGCGTCGGACACATCGGCGGGTGCGAACAGCACGTGATGGCCGGCATCGCGCAATTGCCGAGCCACCTCGGCGCCTTTGCTGCCCGGCAAGTCGACGATACCGACCCGCGCCCCCTCTGCCGCGAACAGTTGCGATGCGGCCAACCCGCACCCTCCCGCGCCGCCTGTAATCAGCGCGACCTTGCCATTGAGACGTCCCGTCATGTTCGACTCCGCGCTGCGCCGGAAGCCGGCGCAGCAATGGTTTTCTATTGAGTGTTTGTGATGCCTCGGCACTGTGCGATCGCGTGTCGGAGCATGAAACACTTCAACGGGAACATCCATATACCGAAGGGTATACGGGGCAGGTCAGGGGGTCTGTTGGGCAATCAACGCCAGGCAGCGCTGCACGATCGGGCTCACATCGCCCTTGCGACGGCTGAGAATGATCGGGCTGACGGCACTGCTGTCGAGCAAGCCGACATACGCGATGTCGGTGCGGTGCTGCTGTTGCACAGAAGCCGGCACCAGGGTAACGCCGAGCCCGACCGCGACCAGGCCGATGGCGGTCTGCAGTTCGTTGGCCCATTGGCTGATCTTCAGGGTCATGCCGTGATGGGCGAACAGTGCCAGCACATGGTCGGCGTAGCTGGGCCGGGGGTTGGCCGGGTAGAGGATGAAGGGCTCCTTGGCCAGTTGGGCGAGGGTCAGTGGGTTGCCCGTCAGCGGGTGACCCTTGGGCAACACCGCGACCAGTGGGTCTTCGCACAGCACCTGCTGGAGGATGGCCGGGTCATCGATACGAATACGGCCGAAGCCGATATCGATGCGGCCACTCTTGAGCGCCTCGACCTGCTGCAGCGTGGTCATCTCGCTCAAGCCCAGCTCCAGCTCGCTGTCCTGGCGCAACTCGCGGATCAGCTCTGGCAGCACGGTGTACAAGGTCGAGGGGGCAAAGCCGATGCCCAGCCACTGGCGTTGCCCCTGGCCGATGCGGCGGGTGTTGTCGCTGATGTTCTCCAACTGCTGCAGCACGGTGCAGGTCTGCTCGTAGAAAAACCGCCCAGCCTCGGTCAGGCGCAGCGGGCGCTCACGCACCACCAGCAACGTGCCGAGCTGGTCTTCGAGCTGGCTGATCTGTCGGCTCAGCGGCGGCTGGGCGATATGCAGCAGCTCGGCGGCGCGGGTGAAGTTCAGTGTTTCGGCCAGCACCTTGAAATAGCGAAGGTGGCGCAGCTCCATCAGACCTCCAGGGTATGGTGGGAGATTCATTTGATATTGGACGGCCGGCAGGTTGTCGCGCAATGCTTGATTAATCAAGTAAATGCAGTGTCGGGCCCGCAGTGTGCGGCCCGACCAGACGGGACCTGCCGACCATGACCAACGCCCTGATCGAACGTGTAGACGCCATTATCGTCGACCTGCCGACCATCCGCCCACACAAGCTGGCAATGCACACCATGCAGCAGCAGACCCTGGTGGTCTTGCGCCTGCGCTGCAGCGACGGCGTCGAAGGTATCGGCGAGGCCACCACCATCGGTGGCCTGGCCTATGGCTACGAGAGCCCCGAGGGTATCAAGGCCAACATCGACGCGCACCTGGCGCCGGCCCTGATCGGCCTGCCGGCAGACAACATCAATGCCGCCATGCTCAAGCTGGACAAGCTGGCCAAGGGCAACACCTTTGCCAAGTCGGGTATCGAAAGTGCCTTGCTCGATGCCCAGGGCAAGCGCCTGGGCCTGCCGGTCAGCGAACTGCTGGGCGGCCGCGTGCGTGACAGCCTGGAAGTGGCCTGGACCTTGGCCAGTGGCGACACCGCCCGCGATATCGCCGAAGCCCAGCACATGCTGGAAATCCGCCGCCACCGCGTGTTCAAGCTGAAGATCGGCGCCAACCCGGTGGACCAGGACCTCAAGCACGTGGTGGCGATCAAGCGCGAGCTGGGCGACAGCGCCAGCGTGCGGGTCGACGTCAATCAGTACTGGGACGAGTCCCAGGCCCTGCGCGCCTGCCAGGTGCTGGGCGACAACGGCATCGACCTGATCGAACAGCCGATCTCGCGGATCAACCGTGGCGGCCAGGTGCGCCTGAATCAGCGCAGCCCGGCGCCAATCATGGCTGACGAATCGATCGAAAGCGTCGAGGACGCCTTCAGCCTGGCCGCCGACGGCGCGGCCAGCATCTTCGCCCTGAAAATTGCCAAGAACGGCGGCCCCCGTGCGGTGCTGCGCACTGCGCAGATCGCCGAAGCAGCCGGTATCGCCCTGTACGGCGGGACCATGCTCGAAGGCTCGATCGGCACCCTGGCTTCGGCCCACGCGTTCCTCACCTTGCGCCAATTGACCTGGGGCACCGAGCTGTTCGGGCCGCTGCTGCTGACCGAAGAAATCGTCAACGAGCCACCGCACTACCACGACTTCCAGCTGCACATTCCACACACACCGGGCCTTGGCCTGACCCTGGACGAGCAGCGCCTGGCGCGCTTCGCCCGCCGCTGATCTTGAAACTGAACGCCTAAGGAGAACCCGCATGCTGTTCCACGTGAAGATGACCGTGAAACTGCCGGTCGACATGGACCCGGCCAAGGCCGCCCAGCTCAAGGCCGACGAAAAGGAACTGGCCCAGCGCCTGCAACGCGATGGCACCTGGCGCCACCTGTGGCGCATCGCCGGGCACTACGCCAACTACAGCGTGTTCGACGTCCCCAGCGTCGAGGCCCTGCACGATACCCTGATGCAACTGCCGCTGTTCCCCTACATGGAGATTGAAGTGGACGGCTTGTGCCGGCACCCTTCGTCGATCCACAGCGACGACCGTTGAGTCGTCGCTGACTACCTGACAAGAACAATACGAGGTAAGCAAAATGACCGTGAAGATTTCCCACACTGCCGAGATCCAGTCGTTCTTCGAGAGGGCCGCAGGCCTTGGGCACGCCGAGGGTAACCCGCGCTTCAAGCAGATCATCCTGCGCGTGCTGCAGGACACTGCCCGCCTGATCGAAGACCTGGAAGTGAGCGAGGATGAGTTCTGGCATGCCGTGGACTACCTCAACCGCCTGGGCGGTCGCAATGAGGCAGGGCTGTTGGCGGCGGGCCTGGGTATCGAGCACTTCATCGACCTGCTGCAGGATGCCAAGGATGCCGAAGCCGGCCTCACCGGCGGCACCCCGCGTACCATCGAAGGCCCGCTGTATGTTGCCGGTGCGCCTGTCAGCCAAGGCGAAGCGCGCATGGACGACGGCACCGACCCGGGCGTGGTGATGTTCCTGCAGGGCCAGGTATTCGACACCGAGGGCAAGCCGTTGGCGGGCGCTACCGTCGACCTGTGGCACGCCAATACCCAGGGCACCTACTCGTACTTCGATTCGAGCCAGTCCGAGTACAACCTGCGCCGGCGCATCATCACCGATGCTGAAGGCCGCTACCGCGCCCGCTCGATCGTGCCGTCCGGCTATGGCTGCGACCCACAAGGGCCGACCCAGGAATGCCTGAACCTGCTCGGCCGCCATGGCCAGCGCCCGGCGCACGTGCATTTCTTCATCTCGGCACCGGGGCATCGCCACCTGACCACGCAGATCAACTTTGCGGGTGATCAGTACCTGTGGGATGACTTTGCCTATGCCACCCGCGACGGGCTGATCGGTGACCTGCGCTTTGTCGAGGATGCAGCGACGGCGCGTGACCGAGGCGTGCAAGGGGACCGCTTTGCCGAGCTGGCGTTCGACTTCCAGTTGCAGCCTGCCAAGGCGCCTGAGGCGGAAATCCGCAGCCATCGGCCGCGTGCCTTGCAAGACGGCTGAGATCAGGGGTTGCGTGCGCTTGTGAGATGACCGCAAGCGCGTTTCTACAGGATTTATCGTTTGTGCCTGGGCCTTTCCGTGCGGGGAGGGTCCGGGCTTTTTTGTGGGTACACGGCGGTGGCGCGCAAATGCCACAGGCCTCACTGGCCTGAAACAAATGTGGGAGCGGCGGTGCGGCGATCCGACTTGCCCCGCGAAGCGCCGCGCGGGCGGCGCTCGATCTGATAGGCGCTGAAAATGCCAAGCCAGGCACCCGGTGCCCCCAACCCCTCAGCCCCCGACCGGATGCTCGCGTTGCATGCTGTGCCGGAAGCACTTGCAGCCTTTGGCCAGCAGCACGATGGCCAGCAACGACGCGGCGAAGCTGACGATCGACATCGACGAACCGACGGCTGCCGGCACACCGAAGTAGCGGTCGGTGATCAGCGCCACCAACGTGGTCCCCAACCCCAGGCCCAGCAGGTTGCTGATCAACAGGAACACCGCCGATACCTGCGCACGTACCTGGTTCGGCGAGAGGATCTGCATGGCTGCAGTGGACGCCGGCATAGGGAACGAAGCGAAGAACATGGCCGGCACCAGCAAGGTCACCGACAGCCACAGCTGGTCCACCTGCGAATACAGCACGGCCGGTACGATCATGCCCAACGCGCCAATCACCCCGGTGCGCATGGCCGCATCGCTGCGCCCACGCTTGGCCAGGTGGTCGGTCAGCCAACCGCCGAATACCACCCCCGTGGTGTTGGCCACCAGCAAGATGGTGCCGAGCATGAAACCGGCCTGCTCAGGGCTCATGCCGAACTTGCGGATGTACAGCGCGGGTGTCCAGCTCATCATGCAGAACAGTGCCATGGCGTAGAACGAGAAGCCCAGGTAGTGGCAGCTGAAGGTCGCCCGGTGACGGCCGATGAAGCGCAGGCCATCGGTGAGTTTCACTTTGCGTACGTTACCGTCTGCATCCAGCTGCGCGCCCTTGCGCTCCGGGTTGCGCACCGTCAGCCAGATCAACAGGCCAACGATCACACCGGGCAAGCCGACAATGAAAAACGCCAGTTGCCAGGCCTTCATGGCGCCCAGGAACGCCACCTCGATGGTTTGTGCGTCCTTGAGCAAGGTTATCACGTAGCCGCCGACCAGAAAGGCAATGCCACCACCGACGAACGAGCCGATGGAGTAGATGCCCACTGCGCGGCCGAGCTTCTCCTTGGGGAACAGGTCGCTGAACATCGAGTAGGCCGAAGGCGACAGCGCCGCTTCGCCGACCCCCACGCCGATACGAGCGAGGAACATCTGCGTGAAGTTCTTGCTCAGGCCGCAGGCGGCCGTGGCGAAGCTCCAGAAAATCACCCCGACCGCGATGATGCGTGGCCGCGAGAAGCGGTCGGCCAAGTAGGCGATGGGCATGCCCATGAAGGCGTAGAACAGCGAGAACGCCAGGCCGTGCAGCAGGCTGAACTGGGTATCGCTCAGTTGCAGGTCGGCCTTGATCGGTTCGATCATCAAGGCCAGGATCTGCCGGTCAACGAACGAGAAAATGTAGGCCACCATGCACAGCAGGACCACATACCATTCGTAGACGTAGCGTTTTTTGCTTGGCTTGAGGTGTTGCGCTTGGGTGAGGGTGTTCATGCACGCGAGCTCCTGATTTGGACAGCCCTGATGTGGAAAGCCTGATGGCCTCATCGCAGGAGCAGGCTGCTCCTGCCAAGGGGGCTACCGTCAGTTATTTTCTGCAGCGGTCTGTGGCTTGATGGAAATCACCGCCAGGGTGGTAATCGCGCCCATCACCATGAGCATCACCGACACCGGCCAGGCGTCCTTGTACACACTGAACAGTGCGGTCGCCGCCAGTGGCGCCAGGCCACCCGAGAAGATCGAGGCAATCTCGTGCCCCATGGCCAGCCCCGAATAACGCACCTTGGCCGGGAACAGCTCACCCATCAGCGCGGGCTGGGTGCCGATCATGGCGCCGTGACAGAAGGCCATGCCCAGCAACGCCGCCAGGTACACCCACACGGGTGAGTGGGTATCGAGCATCCAGAAGAACGGGAACGCCAGCACCATCAAGCCGACCGAGCCGATGGCATACACCACCCGCCGGCCAATGATGTCCGACAGCCAGCCCCAGAACACGATGGTGCCGGCCTCGACGATCATCGCCACCATCACGCTGGCCAGCACCAGCTGGGTATCCAGCCCGGTGAACTTGGCATAGGCGATGGTGAAGGCCAGGAACAGGTAGGCACTGCCGTTCTCGGCGATGCGGATACCCATGGCCTGCAGCACCGCCTTGGGGTGCTTGCGCAGCACTTCCATAGCCGGCATGTGCTCGGGTTTGTCCTGCTGGGCCTGCTCTTCGACGAAGGCCTTGCTCTCTGGCAGGCTGCGGCGGATGTACACGCCCACGCCAAAGATCAGGATGCTGGCCAAGAAGGGCACCCGCCAGCCCCAGCTCATCATGTCGTCGACCGGCAGCATCTGCACCAGGTAGAACGCTGCGGCAGACATCACGAACCCGCCGGAAACACCCAACTGGCTCCAGGCCGCATAGAACCCGACCCGGTCCTTGGGTGCATTCTCGCTCAGCAGCAGCACGCCGCCGCCCCATTCGCCGCCCGAGGCGACGCCTTGCAGCACGCGCAGGATGACCAGGCAGGCGGGGGCCAGGTAGCCGGCCTGCTCGAAGGTGGGCAGCAACCCCATGGCAAAGGTTGCCGCACCCATGATCGCCAGGGTCATCACCAGGGCCTTCTTGCGCCCGGCCTTGTCACCGATGTGGCCGAAGATCAGGCCACCCAGCGGGCGTGCCAGAAAGCCCACGGCGAAGCCCGCGAACGAGGCCATGGTGCCGAGCACCGGGTCGGTGCCGGCGGGGAAGAACAGCGGGGCGAAAATCAGCGCCGCCGCCGTGCCATAGAGGAAGAAGTCATACCATTCCAGGGCGTTGCCCAGGACCGAGGCAATGACGATGCGGCGCATGGTGCGCGGGTCGGTATCACGGGTGATGTTGGTGTTCAGGTTACTCATGAGCCATCTCCATGCGGGCCGGTCACCAGAACTTCCAGGTGTAGGAAGTGATCAGGCGATACTCGTTGTAGTCGTTGCCGTACTGTTGCTGGGTACGCATGTTCTTGAGGTCGAAGGCCAGGTCCTTGAGCGGGCCGCTCTGGACCACATAACTGAGCATGATGTCGCGCTCGCTTTCCTGGTCCCGTGCAAGGCCCGGGCCGCGGTCGATGTCGGTGCCTTTGATGTAGCGGGTGAACAGCTTCAGCCCGGGCAGGCCGATGGCGGCGAAGTTGTAGCCGTAGCGCACCGACCAGCTGCGTTCGTCCGGGCGAATGAACGGCAGGCCTGCCCAGTTCGGCAACCACAGCTGCGGCACGTAGCCGTTGAGCGTCGGGAACACGGTGTCGCCGGTCATGCGCTGGTAGCTGAGACCCAGCATGTGCCCGCTTTTTTCCAGGGTGACCAGGCCGAAGTAGGCGCGGTTATCCACGGCGCCGCTGCGCGCGGCGCCGTCTTCGCGGTTGTTGAAATAGCCGACGTCGGTTTTCAACTGGTAACCATCGGCAAACTTCAGGGCGTGCTTGATGCCACCGTAGTCCTGCTTGTAGATGTCGTTGAGCACGCCATGGAAGTAGCTGGCTTGCAGGTCCGGGGTCAGCGCATAGGTGGCGCCGGCGAAGTCCAGGCCATCACTGTCCTGGTCGTCGCGGGTGCCGTAGCGGTACAGGCGCTCGTGGTTGGACGACTCGCGGGTGACGATCGACCAGAAGCGCCCGCCGACCAGGGTCAGGTTGTCGATGTCGCGTGATTCGATTACCGCGCCCTGGTAAAGGGTGTCGAGCTGGCGGCTGGGGTCGTTGGAGGCGACTGGGTAGAAGGGTTTCTGGTCACCGATCAGCACCTTGGTCTTGGCGTACTTGAGCTTCAGCGTCGCACCTCCGCGGCTGTAGTCGTCGGCGGCTTGCTGGCGATGGCGGCTGTAGGGTAGCGAGCCATCATTGCCGGTGGCGTCCAGGCGTAAGGCGTACTGGCCATTGAGGTCGAGGCCGACTGCCAATGGGGTATCGGTGTAGCCAGATTCGAACTGCAGGTCGAAGCCCTGCGACCAGTTGCCGACCTTGGACACCGGTGCACTGGGGTTGGTGAAGTTACGGTTCAGGTAGAGGTTTCTGAAATTGAGCGAGAGGTGGCTGTCATCCACCACGTCGGCCAAGCAGGTCAGGGGTAATACAGCGCCCACACACAGGCAAAACGGTTTCGCACGCAACGGCCATTTGAGTTCCATGGGGTAATCCTGGAAGTGTGATCAGTACAAGTCCTGGGCAGTTGTTCAACTGGGCAGAAGGGGCTGCAGGTCTTGCGCCCGCTTGTCTGTCACGCATTTGTTTTTGTTTTTTTAGATATCCAGCACCAGGCGCTTGCCGCGCGCCCGGGAACAACACAACACGATCTGTTCGTTGGCGTGTTTCTCCTCGTCGGTCAGGTAGTGGTCACGGTGGTCGGGTTGGCCTTCGAGCACGTCGCACAGGCAGGTGCCACACACGCCTTGCTCGCACGACACCTCGACCTTGATGCCGACGCTGCGCAGCGCTGCGGTCAGGGTCTGGCCCTGCTGCACCTGCACGGTCTTGCCGCTGCGCGCGGCCACCACCTCGAAGCTGCCGCCCGAGGTGTCGACCTCGGCCTGGAAGTACTCGTGGTGGATATGCGCGTCGTCGTAGCCTTGCTGGCGTGCGCCCTCGATCACCCAGTCCATGAAGCTCGCCGGGCCACAGGTATAGAGGTGCACACCTGGCGTAGCCGGGCCGAGTACCTGGGCCAGGTCCAGTTGCTGCTCAGGGCCTTCGTCGCTGAAGTGGGTGAACACGCTGGCGGCAAACGGTGCGGCGAGCAGTTCGTCGACGAACGCGCAGCGGCTGCGCGAGCTGCCGCGGTAGTGCAGTTCGAACGGCTGCCCTTGGGCATGCAGGGCATGCGCCATGGCGATCATCGGGGTGATACCGATGCCGCCGCCCAGCAACAGCGAGCGCGTGGCGTCGCCGGCCAGCGGGAACAGGTTGCGCGGCGCACTGATGCGCATCGGCGTGCCGGGCAGCAGGTGCTCGTGCGCCGCCACCGAGCCGCCGCGGGACTGGCTGTCCTTGAGCACGCCAATGCGGTAGACATTGGTGTGCGCGGGGTCGCCGCACAGCGAGTACTGCCTGACCAGGCCGGGTGCCAGGTGCAGGTCGACGTGGGCGCCCGCCGCAAAACGCGGCAAGGTCTGGCCGTCGACTGCGGCCAGCTCCAGCACCAGCACGTCGCCGCCTTGCACCTCGCGGGCTTGCACGATCACTTCGAGCAGTGGGTCGATCATGCCGGTGGCCCTAGAGGATGTAGCCGATACCGGCAAGGGTATCGTCGCTGTTGATCAGGCTGATGACCTTGCGGTGGATCTTGAAACCGCCCGCCGCCCGCACCAGGGTGTAGGTCAGGTCGGCGCTGTAGTGCTTGAGGCTTTCCTTGCGGAACTCCCGCACGTTCTGCGCGCAG
>NZ_JABWRU010000031.1:0-44607 GCF_014269165.1 Pseudomonas sp. SWRI68
CACCCAGCCCCAGCCCCCCATTGCCCGCGCAGACCAGTCCAGTGACCCGTATGCCTGGCTGCAGCAGCGTGACACCCCCGAGGTGCTCGACTACCTGCAGGCCGAAAACAGCTACCAGGAGGCCTGCCTGGCCCATCAGGCGCCATTGCGCGAACAACTGTTCGAGGAAATCAAGGGCCGCATCCTCGAGACCGACCTGTCGCTGCCCTCGCCCTGGGGCCCGTACCTGTACTACACCCGCACCACCGCCGGCGACGAGTACCCACGCCATTACCGCTGCCCGCGCCCGGCCGACGACTCCAACACGGTGGATGAAAGCCGCGAGCAACTGCTGCTCGACCCCAATGCCCTGGCCAACGGCGGCTTCCTGTCGCTGGGTGCCTTCAACGTCAGCCCCGACCATCGCCTGCTGGCCTACAGCCTCGACACCAGCGGCGATGAGGTCTACACCCTGTACGTCAAGGACCTGGGCAACGACCGTGTCACCGCCCTGCCCTTCGAGGACTGCGACGGCAGCCTGACCTGGGCCAATGACAGCCAGACGCTGTTTTTCGCCGAACTCGACGACACCCACCGCCCCTGGCGCCTGCGCCGTCACACCTTGGGCGGCAGCGACGCGCCGACCGTGTTCGAAGAGCCCGATGGCCGCTTCTTCCTGCATTGCTACCGCACAAGCTCCGAACGCCAGCTGGTGCTGTTGCTCAACAGCAAGACCACCAGCGAGGCCTGGGTACTCGATGCCCAAACCCCGCAGTTGCCGTTCACCTGCCTGGCACCGCGGGTGGAGGGACATGAGTACTTCCCCGACCACGGCCAGCTCGATGGCCAGTGGCAGTGGTTCGTGCGCAGCAACCAGGACGGCATCAACTTCGCCCTCTACCACGCCCAGGCCGACCAGGTCCCGACCCGTGATCGCTGGCAACTGCTGGTGCCGCACAACGACAAGGTCATGCTCGAAGGCCTGAGCCTCAACGCGGGGGCGCTGACCCTGAGCCTGCGCGAAGGAGGCCTGCCGATCATCGAAGTGCGCCCGCAGGGCCTGCCTGCCTATCGCGTCGAATTGCCGGATGCGGCCTACAGCCTTTACGTGCAAGACAGCCTGGAATTCGCCAGCAGCCGCGTGCGCCTGCGTTACGAAGCGCTCAACCGCCCGGCCCAGGTGCGCCAGCTGGAGCTGGCCAGCGGTGCGCAGGTGGTGCTCAAGCAAACCCCGGTGCTGGGCGTGTTCGATGCCGACGACTATGTCAGCCAGCGCCTGTGGGCCACCGCCCAGGACGGCACCCAGGTACCGATCAGCCTGGTGCGTCGCCGCGAAGACCTGGGCAAGACCGTGCCGCTGTACCTGTATGGTTACGGTGCCTATGGCGAAAGCCTCGACCCGTGGTTCTCGCATGCGCGCCTGAGCCTGCTGCAGCGCGGCGTGGCCTTCGCCATTGCCCATGTGCGCGGTGGCGGCGAACTGGGTGAGGCCTGGTACCGGGCCGGCAAACAGGAACACAAGCAGAACAGCTTCACCGACTTCATCGCCTGTGCCGAGCACCTGATCGCCGAAGGCGTGACCTCGCCCGAGCGCCTGGCGATCAGTGGTGGTAGCGCCGGCGGGCTGCTGATGGGGGCGGTGCTCAACCTGCGCCCTGAGCTGTTCCGCTGCGCGATCGCCGAAGTGCCCTTCGTCGACGTGCTCAACACCATGCTCGACCCCGACCTGCCGCTGACCGTCACCGAGTACGACGAATGGGGCAACCCGCAGGAGCCTGAGGTGTATGAGCGCATCAAGGCCTACGCCCCGTACGAGAACGTCAAGGCCCAGGCCTACCCGGCCATGCTGGTGGTGGCTGGCTACAACGACAGCCGCGTGCAGTACTGGGAGGCGGCCAAGTGGGTGGCCCGCCTGCGCACACGCAAGACCGATGACAACCTGCTGCTGCTCAAGACCGAAATGGGCGCCGGGCATGGCGGCATGAGTGGGCGGTACCAGGGGCTCAAGGATGTGGCGCTGGAGTATGCGTTTGTGTTTGGCGAGCTGGGTGTGAACTGACCAATATTGGGGCGCTCTGCGCCCCTTTCACAAACCCTCAGTCCTCCTCCACCGGCACTTTGGCCGGCTCTGGCCGTAACCCCGGCAAAGGCTGGTCTTTAGGCGGCCCCGGCACCGGCATCGGTGGCAACAGCGGCGCGCCAGGCTGGCTGTCGTATGCCTTGGGCGGCGAACTTGGGGTGATCTGCGGGTAAGGCGTGGGCGTAGGCGTGCCAGGTGCACCGGGCACGGGTGTATTGAGCCTGGGTGGCGTGCTGGCCGCTTCGGCCATGGGCAAGCCAGCCAGCAACAACGCGGCGAGGATCGCATGCAACATCAGCAACCTCCTGTCGGGAACCTTTCTACAGGCTACGCCTAAATGACAGCTTTCGCCTGTCCGCCTGGCCTGCAAGCGCGCTAGACTCAGTGGCATAACCGTCATTTGCCTGATCAGAACAAAGGAAACACCATGAGCTCGGCCTCTACTTCCGCCGCCACCGCGCGCCTCGACCGCATCCTCGCCGATGCCAAGCGCGACAAAGAAATGGGCTACCGCGACAAGGCCCTGAAGATGTACCCGCATGTGTGTGGCCGCTGCGCCCGCGAGTTCGCCGGCAAGCGCCTGAGCGAGCTGACGGTGCACCACCGTGACCACAACCACGACAACAACCCGCAGGACGGTTCGAACTGGGAGTTGCTGTGCCTGTACTGCCACGACAACGAACACTCGCGCTATACCGACCAGCAGTATTTCAGCGAAGGCTCGACCAGCACCCCGAGCATCGCCAAGGCCACCCACAACCCGTTTGCCGGGCTGGCGGGTCTGCTGAAGAAAGACTGAATATCGATTCGCCCCCGCTGCTACCGGCGAGCCCGTATAATCGCGCTTTTTACGCGAAGGGCCCCGGTACGTGGCAAACAAACGATACAGCTGCATCGGCCTGTTCAACCCCAAGTCGGCAGAAAACGTCGGCTCGGTGATGCGCGCAGCAGGTTGCTACGGCGTCAATTCGGTGTTCTACACCGGCAAGCGCTATGAACGCGCCCGCGACTTCGTCACCGACACCAAGCGTGTGCACTACGACATCCCCCTGATTGGCATCGACGACCTGCAGCGCATCATCCCGCTGGGTTGCACGCCTGTGGCAGTGGAGCTGGTCGAAGGCGCACGGCCGCTGCCCGAATACACCCACCCGGATCGCGCCATCTACATCTTCGGGCCGGAAGACGGCAGCCTCGATGCCAGCGTGCGAGCGTGGTGTGAAGAAACCATCTACATCCCGACCGAAGGTTGCATGAACCTGGCGGCGACGGTGAATGTGGTGCTGTATGACCGGTTGGCCAAAGGCTTGAATACCCGTTCCGGGCCCAAGTTCAAATAAAAAGCCACTTCTGATGGTGCTCATGCCGGCCCCGCGAAGAGGCCAGCACAGACAAAACCAGAAGCGGCCAGGTGCTGAGCTCCGTCAGAACAGCACCGTCCTGCAATCAGCTCACGCAGCGTTGATCCAGATGGTCTTCAACTCCGTGTACTGGTCATGGGCCCAGATGGACTTGTCACGCCCACCAAAGCCGGACTCTTTGTAGCCACCGAACGGCGTCGACGCATCGCCCTCGCCAAAGCAGTTCACCGTCACCACCCCCGCGCGGATTTCCCGCGACAGGCGCAAGGCATTGCGCAGGCTGCCGGTGTAGGCCGAAGCGGCCAGGCCGTAGATAGTGTCGTTGGCCAGCTCGATCGCTTCATCAATGGTCTCGAACGACGTTACGCTCAACACTGGGCCGAAGATTTCCTCGACGAACAACCGGTTATCAGGCGTAACCCCGTCGACGATGGTCGGCTGCACGAACACGCCCTGCTCGGTCTCACCGCCCTGCACCACGTTGAGGTTCTGCTCGGCGGCATATTCCAGATAAGACTTCACCTTCTCGAAGTGCGATTTGCTGACCATCGCGCCCAGGCGGTTTTCCGGGTCGAGCGGGTCGCCCAGCTTCCAGTCCTTCAAGTGCTTGCCAATCAGGGTCAGCAGTTCGTCCTTGACGTCCTTGTGCACGATCAGGCGCGAAGAGGCCGAGCAATTCTCGCCCATGTTCCAGAACGCACCGGCGGTGACGAACTGGGCCACTTCGTCCAGGTCCTCGCAGTCATTCATGACCACGGCCGGGTTCTTGCCCCCCAGCTCCAGGACGATACGCTTGAGGTTGGACTCGGCGGCGTATTTCAGGAACAGGCGGCCGGTGTCGGTGGAGCCTGTGAAGCTGACCATCGGGATGTCCATGTGGCGGCCGATGGCTTCGCCCACTTCACGGCCACCGCCAGGCACCAGGTTGAACACACCTGCCGGTACACCTGCCTGGTGGGCCAGCTCTGCCACGCGCAGGGCGCTGAGGGTGGTTTCCTTGGCCGGCTTGACCACGATCGAGCACCCGGCGGCCAGCGACGGGGCGATCTTCCAGGCCAGCATCAGCAGCGGGAAGTTCCAGGGCAGCACCAGGCCGACCACACCGATGGCTTCACGCACCACCATGGTCACCGCAGCGTTGCCGGTCGGGGCGGTGTTGTCGTAGATTTTGTCGATCAGCTCGGCGTGCCAGCGGATGGTGTGGATGGTTTCCGGTACGTCGACGTTCTGGCATTCACTGACCGGCTTGCCGCTGTCCAGCGCTTCCAGTACCGCCAGCTCATGGCTGTGGTCTTCCAGCAACTGGGCGAACTTCAGCAGGATGTGCTTGCGCTCACCCGGTTGCAGCTTGGACCACGAACCGTCTTCGAACACGCGCTTGGCTGCTGCCACGGCAACATCGACATCCTGCACGTCGCAGGCGGCGACTTCGGCCAGTTGCTTGCCGGTGGCCGGGTTGGTGGTGACGAAGGTGCGGCCCGAGACAGCATCGCGGAATTCACCGTCGATGAACGCCTGGGTGCGCAGTTGCAGGTCGGCGGCGATGGCCGCGTACTGTGCCTTGCTCAGTAATTCAGCCATTTTCAGGCACCTCCGGTGATCTGGGCAATGTTGCGCTTGAGTTCAGTGACCACGCGCTCGAGTGCCTGCTTCTCGGCAGCGTCCAGCTCGGACAGCGGCTTGCGCACGCCACCGGTGCTCAGGCCGTTCAGGGCCACGCCGTACTTGATCGACTGGACGAACTTGCCACCTTCCAGGAAGTCCATCAGCGGCATCATGGCGCTCATGATGCGGCGGCCTTTGTCGAAGTCTTTCTCGACCACGCAGGCCTCGAACAGGGCCACGTGCTCCCGCGGGATGAAGTTGGAGCCGGCGCACACCCAGCTTTGGGCGCCCCAGGCGAAGAACTCCAGGGCCTGGTCGTCCCAGCCGCACGACAGCTGGATATTCGGGCGCTGGATGGCCAGGCGGTGCAGTTGGGCCATGTCGCCGGAGCTTTCCTTGATGGCGACGATGTTTTTCACCTCGGCGACCGCATCGAAGAACGCTTCGCCCATGCTCACGCTCATGCGGCCTGGGTAGTTGTAGAGCATGATCGGCAGGCCGGCGGCAGCGTCGACCGCTTTGACGTGCAGGGCGATTTCCTGCTGGGTCGGCAGCGCGTACGGCGGGGTGCCCACCAGCAGCGCATCGGCTTTGATTTCCTTGGCGTGCTTGGCGAACGCCACCGAGTCTTCGGTGCGGATCGCGCCGGTGCCGATGATCAGCGGCAGGCGGCCGTTGAGCACGTCCTTGGCCTGGGCGGCCAGTTCGATGCGCTCTTGCGCGGTGTGGGCGTAGTACTCGCCGGTGGAGCCACCGATGATCACGCCGTGGATTTTCGATTCGACCAGGTAATCGAGCACTTCGGCGAACGCCGCCTTGTCGATCGAGCCGTCCGCAGCCAGCGGAGTGATTGCCGGGGTGTAGATGCCTTCGAATTTCACGGTAGGTTCTCCAGTGCGTTGATCAGTGTTGTAGAGGCCGCAGCGGTGCGACGCTGCGGCCGGTAGTCATGGGTTCAGGTCAGCGAAGCTGCTTGCTGCAGGTTCAGCGAACGGGTTTCCGGGGCGAGGGCGACGGAGAAGCCCAGGCCGACAAAGGTGACGGCGGCAGCGGCATACATGGTTGCGCCGATGCCATAGTTGTCGAGGGCGATGGGGACCAGCCAGGTGCCGACCGCAGCACCGATCCGCGACATGGAGGTGCCCACGCCAACGGCGCCAGCGCGGATTTCGGTAGGGAACAGCTCGTTGGGGTAGACCAGCTGCAGTACCTGGGCACCGCCAATGAACAATGCATAGGCCCCGAACAGCACCAGGATGAGCATCTCGTTGCCGTTGCTGAACGCCGCCAGGCCCAGCAGGGCCAGCCCCGACCAGAAGAAGCTGTGCAGCAGCGTGGTGCGCCGGCCAATGGTGTTCAGCAAGCGGGTGCCGACGATGCAACCGACCACGAACAGGCAGGTGATGGCGACCGAACCGATCGATGCCCAGTCACCCTTCAGGTTCAGTGCACCCAGCACTTTCGGGGCGAAGGCGTACACGGCGAACACCGGGATCACCGAGCAGGTCCAGAACATGGTGACGAACAGCATGCGTTTGCCGTAGCCGGAGTGCAGCAGGCTGAAGAACGACAGCTTGCGGGCCTTGGGCTCTTCCGGCAGGTTGCACAGCGAGAAGCCCTCGCCATAGACGCGCTTGATCACCTGCTCGGCCTCGGACGAACGGCCTTTGCTGATCAACCAGCGCGGCGACTCCGGGGTGCCCAGGCGAATGACGAACAGCAGCGCGCCGATCACCGCCGCACTGGCCAGCACCAGGCGCCAGGCATCCTCGCCTCCGTTGCGCAGCAGCGCTTCACCGACCATGTAGGCGGTAGCGGCACCGGCGAACCACAGCACGGTCAAGGTAGCCAGGCGAGGGCCGCGGTTCTTCTTCGGCAAGAACTCCACCAGCAGCGAAGTGGCCACCGGGTACTCGATGCCCACTGCGATGCCGATGGCAAACCGCAGCAGGAACAACACCAGCGCCGACTCCACCCAGAATTGCGCAAGCGAGGCCAGGATGAACAGGGTCGGGCCGACGAAGAACACCCGCTTGCGGCCAAAGCGGTCAGTCAACCAACCGCCGAAGAAGCCGCCGAAGAAAATGCCGATCAGCGCCGAGGCGGCGATCATGCCCTGCCAGAAGCTGTTCAGGCCAAGGCCTGCAGACATTTGCACCATGGCCACGCCAATGATGCTCAACACATAGCCATCGACGAACGATCCGCCACCCGAGCGCAGGGTCAGCAACTGGTGGAAGCGGTTGATCGGTACATCTTCAATCGAAATATTCGGACTTGTCATTATTGTTCCTACCACTTCATCTGCATGCACATATTCAAGGCGAGCGCGGCCGCGAAACTGAAAACACGGTTCAGCCCCGGGTGACCGGACAGCGCATCTCGATCATCAAATTCGGGCAAAGCGCGCCCGTGCCGGCTAACTCACACCCGGCGTTAAATGTTCAATGGCCTAACTCAGATAAGGATCAGCTTTCTTTGCCAGCGCGCAGTTGCCCCCACATCAAGTTTGCGTTCAAGCCCAGGGATACCAAGGGCTGCGGTGGATTTGCGCAAGGCCCGGGGGCATTGAGCAGAAACTCGATAAGTTCGTTTTTGTCGCCGGCCAGCCAGTCGGCCAGCAATGCGCCGGTGACGGTGCCACGGGTAACGCCCAAGCCATTGCAGCACAGGGCACCTACTACATTGGGCGCCAACTGGCCGAAGAACCCCATGTGATTGCGCGACAACGCCAGGGCACCGCCCCAGGTGTATTCGAAGTTCACCTCGGGCAGCATCGGGAAGCGCCGGGCAAACGACTCGCGGTGACGCTGGACAAAGCGTTCCAGGTACTTGCGGTTGCTGCGCCCGTCCGGGTTGTAGCTGAAACTGTTGCGGATCAGCAGGCGATTGTCGACGGTGCGCCGCATCGTGGTGCCGAACGGGTCGGCCGGGATCACGCCCCAGTAGGGCTTGCCCCCCAGGCGCGCCTGTTCCTCATCGGTCAACGAGCGGGTGATGCTGCCATAGGTGAAGACAGGCAGCATGCGGCCCTTGAGAAAGCCGAAACTCATGCCGAAGGCGTTGGTGGTGAGCACCAGCTTGTCGGCCGTGATCGAGCCGTTGGCATGACGCAGTACCACCTTCGCACCATATTCGACGTCGGTAATCGGGGTGTTTTCATACAACGAGACGTTGCTCGGCAGGCTGTCGGCCAGGCCTTTGACCAGCGCCGAGGGCTGCAGCAAGGCAGTGCCGGGGGTAAACAGGCCCTTGCGGTAGAAGTTGGTGCCGATATGCTCCGGCATGTCGCGGCCTTCAATCACTTCATACGGCTGGCCCAGTTTGTCCAGGCCACGGCGATAAGCATCCAGCACCGCGATGCCGCGATCTTCGACGGCCGCCTGGTATTTGCCGCAGTGACGGAACTGGCAGTCGATGCCGTAGCGTTCGATCAGCGCTTTGAGATAGGACTGGCCGCCCAGGTTGAGCTTGAGCACCGTCTTGGCGATATCGATGTCGCCGATGTAATCCTCGGCACCAATGTCATGGGGCAAGTCGATGGCAAAACCGGCGTTGCGCCCGGAGGTGCCGAAACCGACTTCCTGGGCCTCGACCAACACGATTTCGTCGTCCGGGAAGTTCGTTGCCAGCTGGCGTGCAGCAGCCAGGCCGGTGAAACCAGCACCGACCACCACCCAACGCGCCTGGCTGTGGCCACTGTGGGCCGGCCGGGGCTTACGGGGCTTGCTCAAGTGATACCAACCACAGGTGGCATCATCGGCAGGTAACGAACTTATTCTTGTCATGTCACTAACCTGGATCTTGCTGTTGACGAGCGGTCAGCGCCAGCGGCGAGACCTGGGAATCTCATAGCTGAATGGGTACATCCAGCCCTTGCGGCGCTGCGTATTCGGCCATGCGCCGGCGCGACAGCTCGAAGTGCTCACGCACCAGTTGCCCGGCGCGCGCAGGGTCGCGGTGTTCGATGGCGTGGATCATCTGGTCATGCTGATCGCAGGCGACTTCAAGGTCCTGCTGCATGTCATCGGTGGTCGGGTGGCGATAGAAAATCTTGCCCAGGCGGGCATGGTCGATAAGCAGGCGGCGCAGGCTCGGCATCAGGTAGTCGTTGTGCGCCATCTTGCCGATTTCCAGGTGGAAGGCATCGTTGTAGACCACCCGGTTTTCCACATCACGCGCCTCGATGGCCTGGCGAAACAGCACCTGGATAGCCTTGAGCGCCTCGATTTCCGCTGCGCTGGCGTTGGTGGCTGCCAACTGGGTGGTGGCGATATAGATGAGCGGCGCGGCGACGAAGAAGCTGTGCAGCGAATCATGGTTCATCGCGGCAACCCGTGGCGCACGGTTGGCTTCGAGCTCGATATAGCCTTCAGCCGCAATCTGGCGCAGCAGTTCACGCACTGGTGGGCGCGACAGGCCGAACTCGTCACACAGCGCCAGCTCGTCCACCACAGCCCCTGGGGCCAGTTCCATGCTGAGGATCCGGCGGCGCAGCGCTTCGGCGAGGACGGCCTTGCGGTCCTGCGGCGCTTCAGCGCCTGCGGGCGCACTGATGGCTTGAACGGTGGCTTTCATGGCGGCCTTCTTTGTTGTCATGGCGCTGTGTCTACTATTTGTATAACGACTATAGGGCACTGTTAGACAATGTGTCTACAGCATTTTCGATGAGCGGTTGAATCTCTCAAAGCCCCTGGTTCAAAGGGCTTGAGGGGTTACCTGGGGTGAGATTAAACACCGTTGGCGCTGCATTTCCAAACCGGACAAAATGTTATCCAGACCGGACACATTGCCGATTATTTGCGACCTCTCCCCCTCCACTTTGCGCACTCATCCCGCATGCCGTTGAGCAACACGAATGAACGGCTGCAAGCAGCCTGCGGTCAGCTACTTACACTTCACACGGAGGGCTTGCCATGCTCGATATCCATACCGCTGCGGCGTCGCCGGAGCACAATGTTCAGGGCCTGGAAAGGGTCGGCTCGCTGGCCGGCGGGGCGCTGATGTTCAGCAAGGGGCTGCGCCATGGCGGCCTGGTCGGCCTGCTGCAGATGGTAGTGGGCGGCCTGGCGGTGGCGCGTGGGGTCAGCGGGCACTGCTCGACCAAGGCCTGGTGGCAACGGCACCGTCAGGAATACAACCGGTTGCGCTCGGACATCGAACGCAGCGCGGAACAGTTGCAGGCATTGAAGGCGAGCGCCAAGGCAGCTACGCGCGGGGTGACGGTGACAGGGAAGGATCCGTTGACCGGCCTTTGATGTTACTTGGCCTGTGCCAGCCGGTTCGCGGGCACAGGCTACAGAGGTCTTTAGCGCAACGCCTTGCTCTGCAACACCTCGGACCGGCGCCCCAGTACGCTCTCGCTGATCTGCACGAACTCTTCGGTGCTTACGCTCGGCAAACGCATCAGCGCCCGCGCCACATCATCCAGCGAACGCTTGGCCTGGGTGTGGATGCGGATCTCCTTGTCCAGTGCCTGCAAGAGTATCACCCCACGGGCAACCTGAGCCGGGCTGGCCTGCTCGCCCTTGAGCTGCGTGACCTTGGCGCCTTGCTTGCTCAAGCGCGCCTGCCAGGCCTGGTAGCGGTCATCGCTTACCCCACCCGCCCTGCGTAGCAATTCGCTGGCGTAGTAGTCGGTCAGGCTCTCGACAAGCCAGTCATTGCCATCACGCCCATGGATCTGCGCAAACAGTTGCACCAGTTCGCGCAACAACGGGCTGCTGCCATTCTCGCTGATCATCGGCCGGGCACTGTGCAGATACAGCGACCCCTGCGCCGCCATCGCGCCGCGCCACATGCCGTCACGGGCACCGACCAGCAGCAACTTCGGCGGGTTACGGGGGAACACCGCCTGCAACTGCGGCCAGACAAAGGTCAGCAAGGTCAGGCTGTCCATGCGCCGCATGCCCTGCCCGACCGGCGCGGCAACGGTGACTTCGGTTTCGCCCAGGCGTGCACGGCGGCTGCCCAGGTCACCGGCTAACATCCAGCCGGTGGGGCGGTCGAACAGACGTGAAACGTTGTCGATGCGAAACTTGTCCTTGCCGACACGCGGCCAGGACGTTTCGATGCTCTTCCAGCCTTCGGGCAGGTCGAACCACAGGCGCGCCACCAGCTCGGTACCGTCCTGCTGGTCGAGGTGCGCAGGCGGCACCAACTGGTCACCGAGGAACAACGCCCAATGAGGCGTGATGCGCGACGAGTAGGCGCCGCTGCGCAGCTGCTGGTCCAGCTGCACGCGGTAGCTGAGGCTGGTCTTGCCCGGCGCCGGGTGCCACACCCCCCGCGCGCCCTGGTCTACCTCCTGCCATTGGCCGTCGGCCTGAAAGCCGCTGTAGGTGCCGCCCTTGCCCAGGTCGAAATCCAGGCTGCGCACACTGCTGCCCTCAGCCAGGGTCAGGCGCACTTCAGCCTGGCCATTGGCGGGCAACAGACGCACGTGATAATCCAGGTCGACTTTCTTCGCCCAGGCCGGCGAACAGGCCACCAGGCTTAACAGCAGCAACAGCGGGCAACGCATACAGAAACTCCTTGTTTCCCAGAGGCGACGGGGCGCGCCGGTCAGCTGGCGCGAAAAATCAGATGGTCTTCCCAATCGTCCTCGTCGACATCATGCTCACTGAGCATACGCCCTGACTGGGAAATGCGCTGTTCATGGACCTGCTGGCGATCGCCGCAGATCAGGTGGTGCCAGTCCGGCAAGTCCTTGCCTTCGCTGACCAGGCGGTAACCGCAGGTGCTTGGCAGCCACTTGAACTGGTCGGCCTTGCCCGGGGTGAGCTGGATGCAGTCGGGCACCTGGGCAAAGCGGTTGGGGTAATCGCTGCACTGGCAGGTGTTCAGGTCCAGCAGTTTGCAGGCGATGCGCGTGTAATAGATGCTGTTGTCGTCCTCGTCCTCAAGCTTTTGCAGGCAGCACAAACCGCAACCGTCGCAGAGCGATTCCCACTCTTGCGGGTTGAGTTGTTCGAGGGTCTTGCGCCGCCAGAACGGCGCGCTGTCAGCGATCATCACACGGGTTTCCTGCATTCATCTTCAATGGGCGGCGCGCGGCGGCGCCAGTCTAGAGCCTGGCCTTCGGCAAAGCCAGACCGCTTGTCAGTGACGACGGGACGCAGTAGCGTGCGGTTTTTCCCATCCTCTTGCAGGAGCAGCCATGAGCGCCACACCCCGTATTGCCGATTACGCGATCGACGAGCAGTTCATCAACCGCTGGTCGCCGCGCGCCTTCACGGCCGAGCCGATCAGCGAAGAGACCCTGCTGAGCTTCCTCGAAGCCGCGCGCTGGGCGCCGTCGGCGTACAACTCGCAGCCTTGGCGCTTCCTCTATGCCCGTCGCGATACGCCGAACTGGGAGCGCTACCTGAACCTGCTGGTGCCCTTCAACCGCAGCTGGGCGCAACAGGCTTCGGCGCTGCTGCTGATCATTTCCAAGACCACCTTCGCAGCGCCTGGCGCCGCGGAAGAGAGCCCGGCCCTGTGGCACACCTTCGATACCGGTTCCGCCTGGGGGCACCTGGCCCTGCAGGCCAGCATCAGTGGCTGGCACACCCACGGCATGGCCGGTTTCGACAAGGCACTGGCGCGTACCGAACTCAAAGTGCCTGAAGGTTACGAGCTGCATGCCATGATCGCGATCGGCAAGCTGGGCGACAAGGCGACCCTGGCCGAGGTACTGCAGGCGCGTGAGGTGCCAAGCCCACGCCGGCCGCTGAGCGAGCTGGCGGCTGAGGGTGATTTCAGCCTGTAAGCGCTTTATTGGCTGTACTGGCCTCTTCGCGGGGCAAGCCCGCTCCCACAGGCACTGAGCAAGTTGCAGAACTGCTCAGTACCTGCGGGCTTGCCCCGCGAAGAGGCCAGTAAAGCCACTGCACATCAGTAACCCCGGGTGAAATCCACTTCCCCGCGCAAGCCCTGCTCCGCCTCATATGCCCGCACATTCTCGACAAACAGCCGCACCATCGCCGCCGGCGAGGTGGGCGCCGAGCTGTGCCCGGTCAGCAGCAAGCCCAAGGCGGTCCAGAACGGGTGACGCTGGGGCAGCGGCTCCTGGCGGCACACATCGATTACCGCGCCCGCCAGGTGGCCTTGCTTCAGTGCTTCGACCAGGTCGCCATCGACCACCGCCACCCCGCGCCCGGCATTGATGAACAACGCACTGGGCTTGAAACGCTGGAACAGCGCCGCATCGTACAGATCATGGGTAGCCGGCGTGTCCGGCAGCAGGTTGATCACGTAATCGGCCCGCTCGACCCTGCTCGGCAGGTCCGCCAGCGCGGCCACTTCGGCGAACGGCGCCTGCTCACGGGCGCTGCTGGCAATACCGTACAGGGTTACCCCAAACGGCTGGAGAAACTCGGCTACCCGCTGACCAATATCGCCGGTGCCGACGATCAACACCTGGCGCCCCTCAAGCGTGCCGCCCGGGCGGTCGTCCCAGCGCCGCTCCACCTGGCTCAGCAGGCGCGGCAGCACTTCGCGTTCATGGCCAAGCATGTAGGTGAGCATGTATTCCGCCATCACCTGACCAAAAATGCCCACCGCACGCGTCAAGCGATAATCCCGTGGCAAGCCGTCGGCCAGCAGCGGGGTAATGCCCGCCCAGGTCGACTGCATCCAGGCCGGCTTGTGGCCCTGGCGCAGCAGGCTCGCCAGCAAGTCGGGCTGACCCAGCCACACCGGGCACTGCGACGCCTGCAGCGCCAGTTCGGCAGAGTCGCTGCTGGTCAGGATTTCCAGGTCAGGGGCCGCCTGGCCCAACAACTGGGCGTAATGGGCATGATCCTGTTCGGCAATCAGAACGCGCATTCGTGAAAACAACCTTGGCAGACAACCAAAGCGGCCCGACGCGCGGGCCACTTGGCGAAAGAGGGGAACCTGGCCTGGGTCAGACCGGATCGTTACGGCGCAGCAGCTCTTCGGGCAGGTGCTCGATGTACTCGTCTTCGACCGGCGGCATCTGCAGGTGATAGCCCTGGTTGTCGAGGTTTTCCAGCACCTTGGCGATGTCCTCGCGGGCCAGCTTGCGCTCGGGGGTCAGCACCAGGTCGAAAGCATGCACGGGGGCGCCGAAGAACGGCAGCAGGGCCTCGGGCACGCGCTCCAGGCCTTCGGCCTTGAGCACATACAGGTACATTTCGTTCTTGCGGGGGCTCTTGTAGATCGAGCAGATACGTTTCATCGGGTTTCTCCGGCACCTGCCAGGTTGTCCAGCAGGGCCTGGCCCATACGCTCACGGCGCCAGCCGCGCAGCGAATCGGGCAGTTGATAGGGGCCGTTGGGGTAGCCGCTCTTGAGCAGAGCTTCCAGGGTTTTCTTGCGCAGCATCAGCTCGGGGGCTATGCCCAAGCGCTCGCCTTCGGCCTGGCCGATCGCGCGCAGCTGCTTGAGGATACCGGCAGCCTCGATCGGCAAGGGCTCGGGCAGGACCTGCGGCCACTGCTCGGCAGGCAGGCTGGCAGCCCGCTTGATCAGCTGAACGAGGAACTCACCGTCCTGACGGATGGTACGCGGGTGCATCTCGTCGATCTTGGCCAGCGCCGACAGGTTGGACGGCTGGGACTTGGCCATCGGCCACAGCGAGTGCTCCTTGAGGATGCGATTGCGCGGCACGTCGCGGTGGCGTGCCTCGCGCTCGCGCCAGGCACACAGCTCGCGCAACACAGCCAACTGCTGGGGCGCAAGCTTCCAGGCCAGCTTGACGTCGCGGTACAAGCTCTCGGGTTCGACCTCGCGGCGCAGTTGGGCAACCAGCTCGGCGCCGTCCTCCAGCACCCAGGCGTACTTGTCGTCGGACAGGCGCGGGCGCAGGGCGGTGAACAGCTCGGCCAGGTGCACGGCATCCTCGGCGGCGTAGCTGATCTGGGTTTCGGAAAGCGGGCGCTGCAACCAGTCAGAGCGGGTTTCACCCTTGGGCAGCTCGAGCCCCAGCACTTCCTGAACCAGACGCGAATAACCCATGGAGAAGCCCAGGTTCAGGTAGCCGGCGGCCAACTGCGTGTCGAACAGCGGCTGTGGCAGCTTGCCGGTCAGGCGCAGCAATACTTCGAGGTCTTCGCTGCAGGCGTGCAGCACCTTGACCACGCCGCTGTCTTCCAGCAACTCGGCCAGGGGCTGCCAGTCCTTGATCAGCAGCGGGTCGATCAGAAAGGCGCGTTGGCCGTCGCCGATCTGGATAAGCCCCGCCTTGGGGTAGAAGGTGTCTACCCGCATGAATTCGGTGTCGAGCGCTACGAAGGGCAGTTCGCGCCAGCTTCGGCAGAGTTCGGCCAGGGTCTGGTCGTCACGGATCCAGTGTATTTCGATGGCCACGAGGCTCTCCCACTAACATTGGCGCGCAGTATATACGGCGCGGGCACTGCGGGTGAAACCTGCGCCATCCCTGGAATAGATAAACGGTGGTATGCAGGCCATTGGCAGTCAACGCTTGGCTGCCAACCAAGGCCGGCAGCTGGCGAACATGTCCAGCGACTGCTGGTAGACCTCGGTGCGCACCTGCAACAGGCCAAGCATCGAGTGGAACAGGTTGTCCTGGGACAGCGGCGCGTCGCTGAGCTTGGCCAGGCAGGCGGTGTCCAGGCCGAAATCTTCGCGGTAGCTGTCCGAAAACCAGGTCAGCAACGGCACGTGTTTCTGTTGCTCAGGCGCCAGCATGTAGGGGGTGCCATGCAGGAACAGGTTGTATTCGCCCAGCGATTCGCCATGGTCGGACAGGTAGATCATGGCGGTATCGACCTTGTCCTGCTTGCTGCGCAGGGTATCGATCAACATGGCCAGCACCTTGTCGGTGTAGGCCAGGGTGTTGTCGTAGCCGTTGACGATCTCCTGCTGGCTGCACTGGTTCAGGGCATTGCTGTGGCACACCGGGGTGAACCGCTCGGTTTGCGCCGGGTAACGCTTGAAGTACTCGGGGCCATGGCTGCCCATCTGGTGCAGCACCAGCACGGTGTCCTTGTCGAGGTTGTCGAGCAGCTCGGCCAAGCCCTGCAACAGAATCTCGTCATGGCATTCGCCATTGGCACACAGGGCCGGGTCGGTGAGGTTGCTGACATCGATGAACTGCACCCGATCACAGGTCCCCTTGCAGCCCGATTGGTTGTCGCGCCACTGCACGGCCAGGCCTGCGCGCTGGAGGATGTCGAGCAGCCCTTCACGGTTCTTGGCGACGCGCGCGTCGTATTCCTTGCGGCCCATGCCCGAGAACATGCACGGCACCGACACTGCCGTCTCGGTACCGCACGAATGCACATCGGAAAACGCCAGCAGGCCCTGCTCCTTGGCAAGGTTTGGCGTGGTGTCGCGGGCATAGCCGAGCACACCAAAGTTTTCTGCACGCGCGCTCTCACCCACCACCAGCACGGTCAACGACTTGCGGGCGTGCTGCTGCCAGGCTGCATCGCGCCGGGCATCTTCACCGTAAGGCTGGAATGGCCGGGCGGCCGTGCCCACACGTTCACTGACATAACCCATGGAGGCACCCACGATATTACTGGGCGTCAGCATCAGCCGCAGTTCGTGGTGATTGCGAAACAGCGAAGACAACCCCTGATAGTTGACCAGCGCCACCGACCCCAAGGCCACCACGCAGGCGCCGCTTACCACCAGCTTGCCCAGCAGTTCGCGGTGCCAGGCGCGGTAGGCAATCGGCGCCTTCCACAAAAGCACCGAAGGCAAAACACCCAACCCCAGGATATACAAAGCAAACTTCAGCGAGAGCAAGTCGCGCACTTCCGTGACATTGGTTTCGGCGATATTACGGAACATACCGGCATCTATAAGTACACCGTACTGATTCATGAAGTAAGCGACACCTGCACCACTCATGAACAAGAGGATCAGCACCGGTTTCAACACATACCGGAAGGCAAACAAGGTCAAGATCAAATTAAACGCGAACAGCATCAGCACGGCAAACGCCAGGCTCAGCCAAAGCCCCGGCAGCCCTGGCGGAACCACCTGTTCCAGGTGTTGCCAGAGAACGACATTGAAGCCGATCAGCAGGTACAGGCTGGCCAGCAGCGTGACCCATTCAGTCCGCAGGGATTTAACGTTGAGCATCAGGGTTCGCAATCAAGAGTGAGTATCAGCCCGTGGGCCTGTGCGGCACCGGGGGAACGTTGGCTGAACTCTAGAAAGCGCACCCTCAATATTTCGTGAAAAAGACGCCAACAAAACAGTGAGCGGGCATCTTTATCACATTAAATGAAGTTCATTCAGCCGCCATTCAGCCAGCCGGCGAAGCTTGGCGTACGGCTACGGGGGGATGCGACAGCCTACCCCAGCCCCCCAACGGCGCAAAGGCGACTATCCTCAAAAGTCAGGACCATTCGCCAACCCCCAAGAGAGGTGAAGAAATGCCCGTTCCGCACGATCTGCTCGCTGACCTGAACATCACTGCCGACGACTTCCAGGCGCGCATTGACAAGGACCATGACCTGCACAAACTGCACAAGGAGTACAACGCCAAGGACAAGGAAGTGCTGGCCGCCGAGGGCAACGCCAGCACCGATGACACCGTCACCCGTTTGCGCAAGGAGCGGCTGTTGATCAAGGACAAGATCGAACGCATTGTTCATCCGCCCAAAGCCTGACTCACACAACCTGAATTTGAATGCGCCGGCCTGTTCGCAGGCAAACCCGCGAACCAGGCCGGCAACCCTCACACCGTTGCCGACGCCCGCAGCGCGCAGTCCAGGTCCTCGATCAGGTCGCGGTAGTCTTCGATCCCCACCGACAACCGCAGCAGGTTCTCACCGATCCCCATCTCGCCTTTCTGCTCCGGGCTCAGCGAGTTGTGCGACATGCTCCAGGAGTGGTTGATCATGCTCTCCACCCCGCCCAGCGAGTCGGCCAGCACAAAGATCTGCAAGGCCTCTACCAGGCGATTGAGCGCGGCCCGGTCGCCGCCCTTGACCTTCATTGCCACCACGGCCCCGCCCGCGCGCATCTGGCGCTTGCACAGGTCATGCTGCGGGTGGCTTTCAAGCCCCGGGTAATAGACCTGTTCGATTTGTGGGTGGCTTTCGAGAAAACGCGCCACCTGCAGGGCATTGGCGCACTGGCGCTCCATGCGCACATCCAGGGTCTTCAGGCCGCGCAGCGCCAGGTAGCAGTCGAACGGCCCCTGGATGGCCCCGACCGCCATGCTGATCTTGCGCAAACGCGCCAGCAGTGCGTCATTGGCCGCTACCACCACACCGCCGGTGAGGTCGGAGTGGCCGCCGATGTATTTACTTGCCGAGTGCATCACCAGGTCCACGCCCAGGGTGATCGGCCGCTGGTTCCAGGGCGAGCAGAAGGTGTTGTCGATGCAGGTGAGGATACCGCGCGCGCGGGCCAGGTCGCAGACCGCCTTGATATCGACCAGGTGCAGCAGCGGGTTGGTCGGTGATTCGATCCAGATCAGCTGGGTTTGCGGGCGTATCGCCGCTGCCACGGCCTGCAGGTCGTTGAGGTCGACGTAGGTGGTGGTCAGCCCCGACGTATGGCTGCGGTAGTCCTCCAGGATACGGAAGGTGCCGCCATAGACACCGTTCATCACCACCACGTGGGCATCCTTGGGCAACAGTTCGAGCACCGTCGCGGTGGCGTTCACGCCAGAGGCACAAGCCACCGCGCCAACGCCTTCTTCCAGCGCCGCCACACAGCTCTCGTAGGCATGCCGGGTCGGGTTGCCGACACGGCTGTAGGCATACTCGGGGTTATCGTCGAGGCTGCGCTTGATGTAGGAACTGGCGGTATAGATGGGCGGGAAGATCGCGTTGTCGGCAACGCTATGCTGTTCGCCGGCGTGGATGGTGCGGGTGGCGAAATTACGCGGCTTGTCGGACATGATCCGGTCCATTGACTGAATAGAGCCTGCAACTATCGCACAACCGCCGCGCTCGGCAAGGGCGCGCAGCTAGGGGGATCAATTTCCTGCATTCTGGCGTAATCTGGAGAAGAATTTTCTACAGCCAGCCTTCTATCGATATGGACAGTTTCGACCAGCACATCCTCACCCTGCTCCAACGCGACGCGTCGGTTTCCCTCAAGGACCTGGCCGAGGCGGTCAACCTGTCGACCACGCCCTGCTGGAAGCGGGTCAAGCGCCTGGAAGAAGACGGCTACATCGTCGGCCGTGTCGCGTTGCTCGACCCCACGCGCCTGGGGCTGGGCCTGACCGTGTTCGTCCAGCTCAAGACCCAGCGCCACGACAGCGCCTGGCTGGAGCAATTCGCCGCCACCGTGGCCCGTTTCGAAGAGGTGATGGAGTTCTACCGCATGTCCGGGGACTGGGACTACATGCTGCGGGTGGTGGTGGGTGATATCGCCGCCTATGACCGGTTCTACAAGAAGCTGATCACCCGCACGGATGGGCTTTCCAACATCACCTCGAGTTTTGCCATGGAGCAGATGAAGTACACCACGGCGTACCCCGTGCACCGCCCCTGACGCGATGCTGGAGGCCCTTCCAGGCCACCGATCAATCCGCCGCCAACACCGCCTCGATCCGGTTCCCGGCCTTGGCCTTCTCTAGCTTGATGGCCACAAACTTCGACGTCGGCGTATACGTCCCCTCGCCATAACTCTCCAGCGGCACCAACGGATTGGTCTCCGGGTAATAGGCCGCCGCCTGCCCCTCGGGCACGTCATACGCCACCAGGCGGAACCCCGACACCCGCCGCTCGCGACCATCCTCCCACAGCGATACGAGGTCAACATGCTCGCCGGGCTCAAAGCCCAGGCGGCGAATGTCGGCCTCATTGACGAAGACCACCTCGCGCAGGCCGAACACCCCGCGGTAGCGGTCGTCCAGGCCATACAGCGTGGTGTTGTACTGGTCGTGCGAACGCAAGGTCTGCAGGATCAGGTCCGGTTTGTCGCCACGGGCCAGCACCTGGGCATTGACCAGTTGCTCCGGCAACTGGCTGGCACTGAAACGCGCCTTGCCGGTCGCGGTGCGCCAGTTGCGATCCGCCGCGTTGTTGCCCAGGTGGAACCCACCCGGGTGCTGCAGGCGCGCATTGAAGTCGGCAAAACCCGGGATCACGTCAGCGATCATGCTGCGGATGCGGCCGTAGTCGGCAATGGCGTATTCCCAGTCGATCGGTTTCTTGCCCAAGGTCGCCTGGGCCATGCCGGCAACGATCGCCGGCTCCGAACGCAGGTGCGGCGAACGTGGCCGCAACTGGCCGTGGGAGATGTGCACCATGCTGAAGGTGTCCTCCACGGTGACACCCTGCGGCCCGCTGGCCTGCAGGTCGATTTCGGTACGGCCCAGGCACGGCAGAATCAGCGCATCGCGGCCGGTGACCAGGTGCGAGCGGTTGAGCTTGGTGGAAATCTGCACGGTCAGTGCGCAATTGCGCAGGGCCGCATGAGTGCGCGGGGTGTCCGGCGTGGCCTGGGCGAAGTTGCCGCCCAGGGCGATGAAGACCTTGGCCTGCCCTTCTTCCATGGCTTTGATCGCCAGCACCGCGTTATGCCCGTGGGCACGTGGCACACGGAACTGGAAGCGTTTTTCCAGGGCGTCGAGCAAGCCGGCCTTGGGCTTCTCGTCGATGCCCATGGTGCGGTCGCCCTGCACGTTGCTATGGCCACGCACCGGCGACAGGCCGGCACCCGGTTTGCCCACGTTGCCGCGCAGCAGCTGCAGGTTGACGATTTCCTGCACGGTGGCCACCGAATGGCGGTGCTGGGTGATGCCCATGGCCCAGCACATGATGACCCGTTCGGCCTTGCGGTACATGCGCGCGGCCAACTCGATCTCGGCCTGGGTCAGCCCCGACTGCTCGACGATATGCGCCCAGGCGGTGGCATCCACCGCCGCCAGGTAGGCATCGACGCCACTGGTGTGCTCGGCGATGAAGGCATGGTCGAACACGGCCGCCTCACCCTTGGCCAGGGCCTCGCGCTCCCACTGCAGCAGGTACTTGGCGATGCCGCGCATGGCCGCCATGTCGCCGCCCAGGGCCGGGCGGAAGTAAGCGGTGTTGGTCGGCTCGGAGCCGTTGCTGAGCATCTCGAATGGGTGCTGCGGGTGCTGGAACCGTTCCAGGCCACGCTCTTTCAGCGGGTTGAAGCAGACCACCTGGGCGCCCCGCTTGACCGCCTCGCGCAGCGGTTCGAGCATGCGCGGGTGGTTGGTGCCGGGGTTCTGGCCGATGACGAAGATCGCGTCGGCCAGCTCCAGGTCATGGAACACCACCGTGCCCTTGCCCACGCCGAGGGTTTCCGCCATGCCCACCCCGCTGGCCTCGTGGCACATGTTCGAGCAGTCGGGGAAGTTGTTGGTGCCGTAGGCGCGGACGAACAGCTGGTACAGGAACGCCGCTTCGTTGCTGGCCCGCCCCGAGGTGTAGAACTCGGCCTGATCGGGCGAGTCCAGTGCCTGCAGGTGCTGGGCGACCAGGGCGAAGGCGTCTTCCCAGGAGGTTTCGACGTAGTGGTCGGTGGCCGCGTCGTAGCGCATCGGGTGGGTCAGGCGGCCTTGGAATTCGAGCCAGTAGTCGGTCTGCTCGGCCAGCGCGCTGACGCTGTATTTGGCGAAGAATGCCGGGTCTACCGAGCGGCCGGTAGCCTCCCAGTTGACCGCCTTGGCGCCGTTCTCGCAGAACTTGACCATGTCGTTTTCCGGCGACTCGCCCCAGGCGCAGCCTGGGCAGTCGAAGCCGCCGTTCTGGTTGGTCTTGAGCATGGCCCGCAGGTTCTTGAAGGCGTTTTCGCTGCCCAGCCAGCTTTTGGTCACGCTCTTGAGCGCACCCCAGCCGGCGGCGGCGCCTTTGTAGTCCCTGATGTGTTCGTCCTGGCTCATGCGGTGAATCCTCACGCTCGGTGTTTTTTCCAGACTATTGAGCGTGGGGTGGGAGCGTCCAATCGAAAGATCTTACGGCGTGATAAGCCGTTTCGATCATGGGGGGCTGGCCCAGCAGCCGTGATAGAGCATATTGATCATTCGGTCGGGGAAAGCAATTTGACGGGGGTGCACCCAGGTTATAGCTTGGAGATGAGTCCAACCCATTCGAGCACAATCGTGGAACAGAACAGCCGGGCCCTGATCGACGGCTTCAACCGGAAAATCGACTACCTGCGTATGTCGGTCACCGACCGCTGCGACTTCCGCTGCGTTTACTGCATGGCCGAAGACATGCAGTTTCTGCCACGCCAGCAGATCCTCAGCCTCGAAGAACTGTTCCAGGTGGCCGAGCGCTTCGTCGCCCTGGGCACCCGCAAAATCCGCCTGACCGGGGGCGAGCCGCTGGTACGCCAGGGCATCGTCGAGCTGTGTGGGCGCATCGCCGCCCTGCCCGGCCTGCGCGAACTGTGCCTGACCAGCAACGGCTCGCAGCTCGGGCGCCTGGCCCAGCCGCTGTTCGACGCCGGCGTATCGCGCCTGAACATCAGCCTCGACAGCCTGCACGCCGGGCGCTTCAAGCAGCTGACCCGCACCGGCGACCTCAACCAGGTCATCGCCGGCATCGA
Organism: Pseudomonas sp. SWRI68; assembly: GCF_014269165.1. NCBI lineage: Bacteria > Pseudomonadati > Pseudomonadota > Gammaproteobacteria > Pseudomonadales > Pseudomonadaceae > Pseudomonas > Pseudomonas sp. SWRI68. The sequence goes on from NZ_JABWRU010000031.1 coordinate 22,492, forward strand.
CGCCGCACGCAAGGCAGGCTTTGAAAAGACCAAACTCAACTGCGTGGTGCTCAAAGGCCGCAACGATGACGAGCTGGTCGACCTGGTGCGCTTTGCCATCGACCGCGAACTGGACATCACCTTCATCGAAGAAATGCCCCTGGGTGAAATCAGCGAACACCAGCGCGGTGAGTCGTTCTACTCCAGCGACCAGGTGCGTGACCGCCTGGCCGAGCAGTTCACCCTGATCGAGTCCACCGAGTCGTCCCAAGGCCCGGCCCGTTACTGGCGCCTGGCCGAAGCGGCACACACCCGGGTGGGCTTCATTTCGCCGCACAGCCACAACTTCTGCGCCACCTGCAACCGCGTGCGCCTGACCGTCGAAGGCCGCCTGCTGCTGTGCCTGGGCAACGAGCATTCGGTGGACCTGAAACAGGTCCTGCGTGCCCACCCTGGCGATGCCGCGCGGCTGGAAAAAGCCATCCGCGACTCGCTGCACCTCAAGCCCTACCGCCATCACTTCGAAGTGGGCGGTGAGGTGCAGATTCTGCGCTTCATGAACATGACCGGCGGCTGATTGGCTGCCTCTGGATTTCCATGATCGTCCACCCCCGCCCCGATGTGCTGCGCGTGCTGTTCACCCTCAAGGGTTCGATCGTCAAGCGCATTGCCCTGCGCTGCCTGATGGTCACCGTGCTGGCCGCGCTGATCGTGCTGGTCGAGCGGCATTTCCCGGCGTTCTTCTACCCGGTCAGCGCCACGCCGTTCACCTTGCTCGGCCTGTCGCTGTCGATTTTCATGAGTTTTCGCAACAACGCCTGCTACGACCGCTGGTGGGAGGGCCGCAAGGCCTGGGGCAAGCTGATCATCGAGACCCGTTCATTCGTGCGCGAGAGTGTGGTGATCGCCGACCCGGCGCTGCGTGCCGAGCTGCTGCGCAACCTGTGCGGCTTTGCCCATGCGCTCAATGCCCGGCTGCGCAACGAGGATGACCTGGCCGCTGCCCGACCTTGGCTGGCCAGCCCGGCTGCAATCAGCCCGCACAACGTCTGCAACAGCATCCTGAACGAGATTGGCGGGCACTGTTCGCGGCTGGCCGAGCAACAACAGATCAGCGATTGGCGCTACAGCGTGCTGGAACAGCGCCTGGTGGGCCTGTCGGAAGTACAGGCCACCTGCGAACGCATCAAGGGCACGCCGCTGCCGTTCCCCTACACCCTGTTGCTGCATCGCACCATCTACATCTTCTGCCTGCTGCTGCCGTTCGCCCTGGCCGAACCACTGGGCTGGCTGGCGCCCTTGTTCACCACCATCGTCGGGTATACGTTTTTCGGGCTGGATGCGATTGGCAATGAGCTGGAAGACCCATTCGGGCGGGATGAAAACGACCTGCCCACCGATGCGCTGGTGCGTACCGTGGAGCGCGATGTGCTGGCGGGGTTGGGGGTAACGCCACTGCCACCGGCTTTGGAGCCGGTGGGGTATGTATTGAGCTGAGGGTTTTCTGCTTTCTGTGCTGGCCGTTACTCTCGACTGGCACAAGGCTCGACGGGCTTCAGGTGCGGCACGAAATTGCACGGCCGGTGCCGCGCATCCAGCTGCTCCGCCAGGATCCCTTCCCATGCCGTGCGGCACGCGCCGGTGGAGCCCGGCAGGCAGCACACCAGGGTACCGTTGGCCAATCCGGCCAAAGCGCGGCTCTGAACGGTCGAGGTGCCGATATCGAGAATCGACAACGCCCGGAACAGTTCGCCAAAGCCATCGATACGTTTGTCCAGCAGGCATTCAACCGCTTCCGGCGTACTGTCACGCTCGGTGAAGCCGGTGCCGCCGGTGATCAGCACCACCTGCACCTGCTCGTCGGCAATCCAGGTAGCGACCTGGGCGCGGATCTTGTACAGGTCGTCCTTGAGCAACGCCCGTGCCACCAGGCGGTGGCCGATCTCCACCGAGCGGCTGGCCAGCAGCTCGCCGGAGGTGTCGTTGTCGTAGGTGCGGGTGTCGCTGACGGTCAGCACGGCGATATTGAGCGGTACGAAGACCGCGTCGGGTTTGACGCTCACGTGGGCTACTCCTGAAAGGGCATTGTCACCACGCTAGAGGCATGGCCTGGGGGCGTCCAATCGATATGGCGTACCGGGTGATCAATGACATCTATCGCTGACTTGGTTAAGGTCAGCACAACCAGACGCCAGGCACTCCCATGGACATCAAGCAACTCAAGTTCCTCATCGCGCTCGACCAGACCCGCCACTTCGGCCAGGCCGCAGCGCTGTGCCACATCACCCAGCCGACGCTGTCGATGCGCCTGCGCAACCTGGAAGACGAACTGGACCTGGTACTGGTCAAGCGCGGCCAGCGCTTCGAAGGGTTTACCGAGGCCGGCGAACGCATCCTGGCCTGGGCTCGCACCCTGCTGGCCGCCCACGACGGCCTGCAGGCCGAAGCGGCCAGTTGCCGTGGCCAGGTGGTCGGTAGCCTGCGCCTGGGCACGGTGCCGCTGGCCAGCTTCAACCCGATGCAATTGCTGCTGCCGCTGCGCGAAAAATACCCCGAGCTGCAGTTTCAGCTCAGCTCGCACAGCACCGAGCAGATCATGGATGGCCTGAGCCGCAACCAGCTCGACCTGGGCATCTGCTACCTGGACCAGGTCAACGCCAGTTTCTTCGAAGTGATCGAGCTGGGCACCACCACCATGGGCCTGCTGCACGACACCCGGCACTTCCAGTTCGAGGCCGACAGCCTGCGCTGGGAGGAACTCGGCGAGATCCCCCTGGGCCTGCTGAGCAAAGGTATGCACTACCGTCAGTCGCTGGACCTGAGTTTTCGCAGCCGCAGCCTGGAGCCCAACGCCGTGCTGGAAAGCGACTCAAGCTTCCAGCTGATCCAGGCCATCAACACCGGCGTGTGCTGCGCGATCATGCCACTCGATTGCGGGCTGGAGGACTTGAGCGACCACATGCGCATCCTGCCCATCGTCGATGCCAGCATCCACAGCCCGGTGGGTCTGCTGCTGCGCCGCAGCGAGCCACGTTCGGCAATTGCCGAGCAGTGCTTCGACGAGGCCCGTGCCCTGTTTCAAGCCCCCTGAGCCGCCGTCGCCTGGCGGTACTGGCGCGGGGTGAAGCCGGTCAGTTGCTTGAACTGCCGGCTGAAGGCGCTGTGGTCGGTGTAGCCGCAGCGCATCGCCACGTCGGTGATCGGCAGGTCCGAATGCAGCAAGCGATGGGCATGCTCCAGGCGCGCCTTGTGGATCATCTGCCGCGGCGTGAGGTGGAACACCCGCTTGCAATAGCGCTCCAGTTGCGCCACGGAAATACCCGCGATGCGGGTCAGTTCACCCATGCTGATCGGCTGGTGAAAGTGCTGGCGAATATGCTCATCCACGGCGGCCAGGCGCTGGTAAGCGGGATGGGTGTCGGCGGCTGACTGCAGGTCAACCGAGATGCCCACCAAGCCGATGATGGCGCCTTGCGGGTTGTACAGCGGCCGCTTGTGGGTTAGGCACCAACCGGGCTCGCGGCTGCCGTACAGGTGCAGTTCGAGCTGGTCTTGCAGCACCAGGCCATCCTTGAGTACACGGCGGTCCTGCTCGGTATAGCCGGGGCCCAGTTGCGCCGGGAAGACTTCGGCGCTGGTCTTGCCCAGCAACGGCTGCAGGCGCTTGAGGCCACAGCGCTGGACCAAGGTGCCGTTGGCCAGCACGTAGCGGGCGTCGGGGTCCTTGATGAAGATCGCGGCGTTGGGGATGGCGTCGAGGATCGGCAGCAGCAGGGAGACCCCGGCGAGCAGCGCCTCCAGGGTGGCGGGGCGGTGCTGGTCGAAGCACTGATACAAGGTTGCCAGGGAGTGATCTGTCATCTCGCTTCTCGGGGGCGACGCTATTGACCACCTGTGGGAGCGGGCTTGCCCCGCGAAGGCGCCAGAAGCGTCACTGCTCCTCGCCAGCCCACAGCCGGTATGGCTTCCAGCCTATCCGCCCGCCCCCGCCAGCCGCCAGCTTTTTCTGCAACTGTGCCGATTTCGTCATCCCCCTTGCAGAAAACCATCAAGAACCGACGCCCCGATCGGTCCACTCTATGCCCCACGCAAGCCGCCCAAGACCTACAAGAGCGCGGCCCAAAAGCCGCATCTCGTGACATCAGACCTGCCTATCCAAAACCTACAAAAAGGCGCACCCATGTCAGGTAAATTCAAAAAACAGCTGTCATTGCTGGACCTCACCTTCATCGGCCTAGGCGCCATCTTTGGCTCCGGCTGGCTGTTCGCTGCCAGCCACGTCTCGGCCATCGCCGGCCCCGCCGGTATCCTCTCCTGGTTCCTCGGCGGTTTTGCCGTGCTGTTGCTGGGCATCGTCTACTGCGAGCTCGGCGCCGCCCTGCCCCGCGCCGGTGGCGTGGTGCGTTACCCGGTGTACTCCCACGGCCCGCTGCTCGGCTACCTGATGGGCTTCATCACCCTGATCGCTTTCTCCAGCCTGATCGCCATCGAAGTGGTCGCTTCGCGCCAATACGCCGCTGCCTGGTTCCCCGAACTGACCAAGGCCGGCTCCAGTGACCCGAGCGTGCTCGGCTGGCTGGTGCAGTTCGCGCTGCTGGGGCTGTTCTTCGTGCTCAATTACCGCAGCGTGAAGACCTTCGCCAAAGCCAACAACCTGGTCAGCGTGTTCAAGTTCATCGTGCCCTTGCTGGTGATCGGCGTGCTGTTCACCTTCTTCAAGCCGGCAAACTTCGAAGTCCAGGGTTTTGCGCCCTATGGCCTGTCCGGTGTGGAAATGGCCGTGTCGGCCGGCGGCATCATCTTCGCCTACCTGGGGCTGACGCCGATCATTTCGGTGGCCAGTGAAGTGAAGAACCCGCAGCGCACCATCCCGATCGCGCTGATTCTGTCGGTGCTGCTGTCCACTGCGATCTACGCCTTGCTGCAACTGGCGTTTCTCGGCAGCGTGCCGACCGAAATGCTGGCCAACGGCTGGGCCGGGGTGACCAAGGAACTCGCCCTGCCCTACCGTGACATCGCCCTGGCCCTGGGCGTGGGCTGGCTGGCCTACCTGGTGGTGGCCGACGCGGTGATCTCGCCCAGCGGCTGCGGCAACATCTACATGAATGCCACCCCGCGGGTGATCTATGGCTGGGCGCAGACCGGCACCTTCTTCAAGTTCTTCACCCGCATCGACGAGCAGTCCGGCATCCCCCGCCCGGCCCTGTGGCTGACCTTCGCCCTGTCGGTGTTCTGGACCCTGCCGTTCCCCTCCTGGGAAGCGCTGATCAACGTGGTGTCGGCGGCACTGGTGCTGAGCTATGCCGTGGCCCCGGTCACCGTCGCCGCGCTGCGCCGCAACGCTCCTGACATGCCGCGCCCGTTCCGGGTCAAGGGCATGAGCGTGCTCGGCCCGCTGTCGTTCATCATCGCCGCGCTGATCGTCTACTGGTCTGGCTGGAACACCGTGTCGTGGCTGCTGGCCCTGCAAATCGTGATGTTCGTGCTGTACCTGCTGTGCGCCCGCTTCGTGCCCACCCAGCACCTGTCCCTTGGCCAGCAAGTGCGCTCGTCGGCCTGGCTGATCGGCTTCTATGCCGTGACCATCCTGCTGTCCTGGCTGGGCAGCTTCGGTGGCCTGGGCGTGATTGGCCATCCACTCGACACCGTGGCCGTCGCGGCCTGCGCCCTGGGCATCTACTACTGGGGAGCGGCCACCGGCGTGCCGGCCCATCTGGTGCGCCTGGATGGCGAAGATGAAAGCGAAGCCAGCGCCGACACCCACCTGGGCCACCGCCCTGCCGCCGTCGCCTCCTGACCTCGGCCTCAACCAAGGGACATGCCCATGAAACACATTCACGTCATCGACTCGCATACCGGCGGCGAACCGACCCGCCTGGTGATGAAAGGCTTCCCGCAGCTCAATGGCCACACCATGGCCGAACAGCGCGACGAACTGCGCGAGCTGCACGACCCCTGGCGCCGCGCCTGCCTGCTGGAGCCACGCGGCAACGATGTACTGGTGGGCGCGCTGTACTGCCCACCGGTGTCGGAGGGCGCCACCTGCGGGGTGATCTTCTTCAACAACGCCGGCTACCTGAACATGTGCGGCCACGGCACCATCGGCCTGATCGCCTCGCTGCAGCACCTGGGGCTGATCGCACCGGGCGTGCACAAGATCGACACGCCGGTCGGCCAGGTCAGCGCCACCCTGCATGAAGACGGCGCGGTCACCGTAGGCAACGTGCCGGCCTACCGCTATCGCCAGCAGGTGCCGGTCGAGGTACCGGGCCATGGCGTGGTGCACGGCGATATCGCCTGGGGCGGCAACTGGTTCTTCCTGGTGTCCGAGCACGGCCAGCGCATTGCGATGGACAACGTCGAGGCGCTCACCGATTACACCTGGGCAATGCTCAAAGCCCTGGAGGCCCAGGGCATCACCGGCGAGCACGGCCAACCGATCGACCATGTCGAGCTGTTTGCCGATGACCCCGACGCCGACAGCCGCAACTTCGTCATGTGCCCCGGCAAGGCCTACGACCGCTCCCCCTGCGGCACCGGCACCAGCGCCAAGCTGGCCTGCCTGGCCGCCGACGGCAAGCTCGACGAGGGCCAGACCTGGGTCCAGGCGAGCATCACCGGCAGCCAGTTCCAGGGCCGCTACGAACGCGAAGGCGAGCGTATTCGTCCGTTCATCACCGGCCGCGCCTACATGACCGCCGACAGCACCTTGCTGATCGACGAACAGGACCCTTTCGCCTGGGGCATCTGACCCGCCCAGGCCTTTTATTCGCACCCCCTACTGAATACTGCAAGGAGTGACACCCATGAGCGACAACATCTTCACCGGCTGCATGCCTGCCCTGATGACCCCTTGCACCGCCGAGCGCAAACCAGACTTCGACGCCCTGGTGCGCAAAGGCCGCGAGCTGATCGAAGCCGGCATGAGCGCCGTGGTGTACTGCGGCTCGATGGGCGACTGGCCGCTGCTGACCGAGGCCGAGCGCCAGGAAGGCGTGGCGCGCCTGGTGGCGGCCGGCATCCCGACCATCGTCGGCACCGGCGCGGTGAACACCCGCGAGGCCGTCGCCCACGCCGCCCATGCCGCCGAAGTCGGCGCCGCCGGCCTGATGGTAATCCCGCGGGTGTTGTCCCGCGGTGCCTCGCTGATCGCCCAGAAGCACCACTTCTCGGCCATTCTGGCGGCTGCGCCGAAGCTGCCGGCGGTGATCTACAACAGCCCGTACTACGGCTTCGCCACCCGCGCCGACCTGTTCTTCGAACTGCGCCGCGAATACCCGAACCTGATCGGCTTCAAGGAATTCGGCGGCGGTGCCGACCTGCGCTACGCCGCCGAACACATCACCTCCAAGGACGACGACGTGACCCTGATGGTCGGCGTCGACACCCAGGTGGTGCATGGCTTCGTCAACTGCAACGCCACCGGCGCCATCACCGGTATCGGCAACGCCCTGCCGCGTGAGGTGCTGCAACTGGTGAGCCTGAGCAAACAGGCCGCCAAGGGCGACGCCAAGGCCCGGCGCCTGGCCCGCGAACTGGAAGCGGCGCTGGCGGTGCTGTCGTCGTTCGATGAAGGCTGCGACCTGGTGCTGTACTACAAGCACCTGATGGTGCTGAACGGCGACCGCGAATACAGCCTGCACTTCAACGAGACCGACGCCCTGACCGACGCCCAGCGCAACTACGCCGAACAGCAGTACGCGTTGTTCCGCCAGTGGTACGCCAACTGGTCGGCCGAGCAGAACGTCGCCTGATAACTCTGGGAGCAACGGTCTTGCTCAAGCGTGACCCCTGTGGGAGCGGGCTTGCCCCGCGAACACGGGCTATGCCCGTGCCATCCTCCGCGGTGCCTGCTTCGCGGGGCAAGCCCGCTCCCACAATGAATGCCCTTGTTCTCTGTGCGAAGGCGCAGCCCGAAAGGGTTGGGCGCTTTCCCGCAGGGTAAGCCGAATCTGACTCCAAAGGAGGCTCCATGACCCTGACTGGCAACCTGCTGATCGGCCAGCGCGCCGTGACCGGCAGCCGCGAGGCGATCCGCGCCATCGACCCGGCCACCGACCAAGCCCTTGAGCCCGCCTATGCCGGCGGCACCGGCGAGCACGTGGCCCAAGCTTGCGCACTGGCCTGGGCGGCGTTCGATGAATACCGCGAAACCTCGCTGGAACAGCGGGCCCACTTCCTCGAAACCATCGCCGAACAGATCGAGGCCCTGGGTGATGCGCTGATCGACCGCGCCGTCGCCGAAACCGGGCTGCCCAAGGCGCGCATCCAGGGCGAACGCGGCCGCACCTGCACGCAACTGCGCACCTTCGCCCGCGTGGTACGTGCCGGCGAGTGGCTGGACGTGCGCGTCGACAACGCCCTGCCCGAGCGCCAGCCCTTGCCGCGCCCCGACCTGCGCCAACGCCAGGTGGCCCTGGGCCCGGTGGCGGTGTTTGGTGCCAGCAACTTCCCCCTGGCCTTCTCGGTGGCCGGCGGCGACACCGCTTCGGCACTGGCCGCTGGCTGCCCGGTGGTGGTCAAGGCCCACGGCGCCCACCCAGGCACCAGCGAGCTGGTCGGCCGGGCACTGGCACAGGCCGTGAAACGCTGCGGCCTGCCCGAAGGTGTGTTCTCGCTGTTGTACGGCGCGGGCCGTGAAGTGGGCATCGCGCTGGTCAGCGACCCGCGCATCAAGGCGGTCGGCTTTACCGGCTCGCGCAGCGGTGGCATCGCCCTGTGCCAGGCCGCCCAGGCACGCCCGGAGCCCATCCCGGTGTACGCCGAGATGAGTTCGATCAACCCGGTGTTCCTGTTTGATGCCGCCCTGCACAACCGTGGCGAGGCGCTGGCGCAAGGCTTCGTCGCTTCGCTGACCCAGGGTGCCGGGCAGTTCTGCACCAACCCTGGCCTGGTGATCGCGCGCCAAGGGCCGGCGCTGCAACGCTTTGTCGCCGCCGCCAGCGAACAGGTGCAACGTGCGGGGGCACAGACCATGCTCACCCCCGGTATTTTCAGCGCCTATGCAACGGGCGTCGGCGCCTTGGCCGAAAACAGCAATGCCGAGGTCGCGGCCAGCGGCCAGCCACCGCAGGGCCCCAACCAGTGCCAGGCCCATTTGTTCGTGACCCAGGCCAGCGCGTTTCTGGCCGACCCGGCGCTGCAGGCCGAAGTCTTTGGCGCCGCCTCGTTGGTGGTGGCATGCGATAGCGACGCGCAGATCCGCCAGGTCGCCGAGCACCTGGAAGGCCAACTGACCGCCACCCTGCAGCTGGACGAGGCCGACCTCGACAGCGCCCGCGCGCTGCTGCCAACCCTGGAGCGCAAAGCCGGGCGCATCCTGGTCAACGGCTGGCCTACCGGGGTCGAGGTGTGCGATGCGATGGTCCACGGCGGGCCGTTCCCTGCCACCTCCGATGCCCGCACCACCTCGGTGGGGACGGCGGCGATCCTGCGCTTCCTGCGCCCGGTGTGCTACCAGGACTTCCCTGACGGCCTGCTGCCAGAGGCCTTGCGCCACGGCAACCCGCTGCAACTGCGCTGGCTGCTCGACGGCAAGCGGGAAGGCTAGGCCATGGGCGAGCCACTCAACGCTGCCGACACCGATATCGCCGTGGTCGGCGCCGGCATCGTCGGCGTCGCCTGCGCCCTGCAACTGGCCCGGCAGGGCCGCCAGGTGCTGCTGATCGACCGCGAGCAACCCGGCCATGGCGCCTCCTACGGCAATGCCGGGCACCTGGCCACCGAGCAGGTATTCCCGATCGCCGACCTGTCGATCCTCAAGCGCCTGCCGAGCATGCTGATGGACCCGATGGGCCCGCTGCGCCTGGACTGGAAGTACCTGCCCAAGGCCATGCCCTGGTTCACCCGCCTGCTGCTCAACCTGCGCCCGGCGCCGTTCCAGCGCAGCGTAGCCGGTATCCGTGCATTGAACGAAGGCAGCCTGGCGGCGTGGCAGCAGTTGCTCGGCTCCATTGGGCGCAGCGACCTGTTCAAGGAAGAGGGGTCGTTGCTGGTGTTCGAACGCAGTGAGTCGCGCCAAGCCCTAGCGGCGTTGCAGGCGCGCATGCAGCAGCAGGCCGTACCGGTCGACTTCTGGTCGGCCGATGCCGTGCAGGCAGCGGCGCCCCAGTTGAGCCCAGCGCTTTTGGGAGGGCTTTTTTTCCCCGCTACCGGGCATTTCATCGACCCGTACCGCGTGGTCTGCGCACTGTTCGAAGCGGCCAGGGCCAGTGGGGTGCGCTTCGTCCGGGCGCAGGTCGAAGGTGGGCAGTTGCACGGCGGCGGGGTCAGCCTGGTCAGCGACCAGGGCACGTTCAACGCCCGCCAGGTGCTGATCAGTTGCGGCGCGCACTCGGCAACACTTACCGCAGCCCTCACCGGCAAGCGGGTGCCGCTGGATACCGAGCGCGGCTACCACCTGATGTTGCCTGGCGAGCAGCAACGGCTGCCGTTCGCGGTGACCTCACTGGAGCGCAAGTTCATCATGACGCCGATGGCCGACGGCTTGCGCCTGGCCGGCACGGTGGAATTCGCAGGGCTGGATGCGCCGCCGAGCATGCAGCGGGCATGGCAGCTGCATCGGCTGAGCCAGGGTTTGTTCAAGCAGGACCTGGATGCCGAGGGCGCGACGCCGTGGATGGGCTTCAGGCCATCGTTGCCGGACTCATTGCCGGTGATCGACCGGGTGTGTGATGGGCGGGTGTTGCTGGCATTCGGGCATCAGCACCTGGGGCTGACCCAGGCGGCCGTGACGGCCGAATGGGTGGGGCGGCTTGCCGACCAGGAAAAAGGGCCGCAGATGGAGGCCTATCGGTTGGATCGGTTTTGATCAGGGCCGGCCTCTTCCCGGGGCAAGCCCGCTCCCACAGGTAACTGCCAACCTCAAGGCCAGCGGAGTAGCTGTGGGAGCGGGCTTGCCCCGCGAAGAGGCCGGCCCAGGCTACTGAATAATCAGCAACTCAGCGATAACGCTCAAGCCAGTGCGCATAAGGCGCCGGCAAGGTCCACGAGGCTTTATCCACGCCCAGCTCCTTGGCCGCAAAGTACGCCCAATGCGGATCAGCCAAGTGCGCACGCCCTACCGACACCAGGTCGAGCTGATTGGCTTTCAGCGCGCCTTCGGCCAGCTGCGGCGTACCAAAGCCCCACGCCGACGTCACCGGCAGGCCCGCCTCGCGGCGTACACGCTCGGCAATCGGCCCCATGAACGCCGGGCCCCACGGGATGCTGGTGTCAGGGATGGTGAAGCCGACGCTGACACTCAGCAGGTCCAGGCCACCGGCTTTGAACATGCGGGCCAACTCGATGGATTCTTCCAGGGTCTGCTCGTCGCGACCGTCATATTCCAGCACGCCGAAACGCGCGGTCAGCGGCAGGTTTTCTGGCCACACCTCACGTACCGCGGCCAGGGTTTCCAGTAGGAAGCGGCTGCGGTTCTCGAAGCTGCCACCGTAGGCGTCGGTGCGCTGGTTGGTGTGTTCGGAGAAGAAGCTTTGGCCCAGGTAACCGTGGGCAAAGTGCAGTTCGATCCATTCAAAACCCGCATCCCGCGCACGGCGTGCAGCGTCGACGAAGTCTTGCTTGACCCGGGCGATGTCGCCCAGGGTCATTTCGCGCGGCACTTTCGGCAGGTGAGCACCGAAGGCAATGGCCGACGGGGCGATGGTGTCCCAGCCACGGGCGTCGTCGGCAGCGATGTGGTCGTCACCTTCCCAGGGGCGGTTGGCGCTGGCCTTGCGCCCGGCGTGGGCGATCTGGATGCCGGGCACCGAGCCTGCGGCCTTGATCGCCTGCACCACCGGCACGAAGGCTTGGGCGTGGGCGTCACTCCAGATACCGGCACAACCGGGGGTGATACGCCCTTCCGGCGCCACGGCGGTGGCTTCGACCACCAGCAGGCCGGCACCACCTCGGGCCAGGCTGGCCAGGTGCACGTGGTGCCAGTCGTTGATCATGCCGTCCTCGGCCATGTACTGGCACATCGGCGGAATGGCGATGCGGTTGCGCAGGGTGACGTCCTTGAGGGTGTAGGGTTCGAACAATGCGGACATGAGGAAGCTCCCGGGTTATCTGAATACGATAGTTCGATCATAATCGAACTATGGCAATAATTGAAAGGCCCGTTATCATGTCGACCATGCGAGCCTACAAACATCCCAACCCTGAAGACCTGATTCTCGAGCGCCTGCTTTACGCCCTGAGCGACCCCGTGCGCCTGGAGATTGTGCGCCACCTGGCGGGCGTGGCGGAGGCCAGCTGCGGCGAGCTTGACGGCGGGCGGCCGAAGTCGAGCATGTCCCACCATTTTCGCGTCTTGCGCGATGCGGGGCTGGTGCACACGCGCAACGTCGGCACTACCCACATGAATTCGCTGCGCAGCGAAATGCTCGACGAACGGTTCCCTGGGTTGCTGGAGTGCATTCTGCGTCAGCGGTAGTCCCGTGCTGGCCAAAAAAAAAGCCACGAGGTCACCCCCGTGGCTTTCGATTACAACAATGGGGCTTACAGCGCCATGTCGTTCTCAGGCTTGCTTTCTACCGGCTCGCTTGGCGCGTTGCCGAAATCAACGCTGGCGTCGATCACTGGCGGCTTCTCCAGCTGCAGCACTTCAGCGGTGTAGTTCCACTCTTTCTGCGTGGCCGCAGCCGAATCATTCAGCTTGGTACCGTAGCTTGGCACGATCTCTTTGATCTTGGCCTGCCACTCTGGCGTCGCCACTTTCTCTTTGAACACGGTCTCAAGCACATTCAGCATGATCGGGGCCGCGGTCGAAGCACCTGGCGAGGCACCCAGCAGGCCGGCGATGGTGCGGTCTTCGGAAGCCACCACTTCGGTGCCCAGCTTCAGCACGCCACCCTTCTCGGCATCACGCTTGATGATCTGCACGCGCTGACCGGCCTGCCACAGGCGCCAGTCTTCTTTCTTGGCGTTAGGGAAGTAGGTGCGCAGCGCTTCGAAGCGGTCGTCGTCAGACAGCATCAGCTGGCCAGCGAGGTACTCGACCAGCGGGTACTGTTCGATACCGACCTTGGTCATCGGCCACACGTTGTGCAGCGTGGTGCTGCCCAACAGGTCGAGGTACGAGCCGTTTTTCAGGAACTTGGTCGAGAACGTGGCGAATGGCCCGAACAGGATCACGCGCTTGCCGTCCAGCACGCGGGTATCCAGGTGCGGTACCGACATGGGCGGCGCGCCGGTCGAGGCAATGCCGTAGGCCTTGGCCATGTGCTGCATGGCAACGGTCGGGTTCTCGGTCACCAGGAACGAACCACCCACCGGGAAGCCGGCGTATTCCTTGGCCTCCGGGATACCCGACTTCTGCAGCAGCTTCAGCGCGCCGCCGCCGGCACCGATGAACAGGAACTTGGCGTCGGTGGCCGACTCGGTACCGTCCTTCAGGTTCTTGTACTCGACGTGCCAGGAGCCGTCCTTGTTACGGGTGATGTCCTGCACTTCGCTGGACAGCTTCAGGTCGAACTTGTCCTGGGTCTTCAGGTGGCCAACGAACTGGCGGGTGATCTCGCCGAAGTTGACGTCGGTGCCGATCGGCGTCCAGGTCACGGCCAGCTTCTGGTTAGGGTCGCGCCCTTCCATCATCAGCGGGACCCACTTGGCGATCTGCGCGTGGTCCTCGGAGTACTGCATCGGGCGGAACAACGGGCTGGCCTGCAGCGCGTCGTAACGCTTCTTGAGGAACTTGATGTTGTCATCGCCCCAGACGAAGCTCATGTGCGGGGTGCTGTTGATGAACGAATGCGGGTTCTTCAACACACCCTGGCGGACCTGCCACGACCAGAACTGGCGGGAGATCTGGAAGGCTTCGTTGATTTCGATGGCCTTGGTGATGTTGACGTTGCCGTCTTGGTCTTCCGGGGTGTAGTTCAGCTCGGCCAGCGCGGAGTGGCCGGTACCGGCGTTGTTCCAGCCGTTGGAGCTTTCTTCGGCGACGCCATCCAGGCGCTCGACCATTTCCATCGACCAGCTCGGCTCCAGCTCGTGCAGCCAGACAGCCAGGGTGGAACTCATGATGCCGCCGCCGACCAGCAGCACGTCGACTTTCTTGGTTTCTGCCGCGTGCGCTTGCATGACGCTCGCCGCGACAGCCAGACCCAGCAAGGTCTTGCCAGCTTTCTTGAACATTGATTGATTCCAATGGTTAGCACGTAAGGAAGGCCTAGGCGGGGCCTTGTATTTCTCTGTCCTTCAGCGCGCGCTTGTTATTGGTCATTGGAGTCAGCAGCCAAGAGAAACAGTGAACGCCCAGCCGTTGGTCGAATTGACCGGCCATCGCTGAAACGTTTTTCCGATTGTAACCCAATTGCCAGCACAAACAAATTGAGGGGGTTCGCGTCAAGGCGGCAGGTTGTCCCAGGTGCACGGGGAAGAACGACACCGATTGCAGTATTGTTCCGCCGCCCCTACTATTGCGATCATTTCTCATTCGCACCAGTACGCGCTCGCGCCGGATGCCGCCGTGGTTTCGATACCTGAGTTGAACACCTCGATCCATACCCTGTACCACAGCCATTCGCGCTGGTTGCTTGGCTTTTTGTACCGGCGCCTGGGCAGCCGTTGCGATGCCGCTGACCTGGTGCAGGACACCTTCCTGCGCATCCTCAACCGCCCCCGCCAGTTCGACGGTGAGCGTGGTGAACGCTCGTACCTCGCCACCATCGCCCGTGGCCTGTGCGTGGATCACTGGCGGCGACAGAAGCTGGAGCAGGCCTGGTTGCAACAGCTGGCGTTGCAGCCGGAAGCATTGCAGCCCTCCCCCGAGCAGCGGGCGATCATCGTCGAGACCCTGCACGAGGTCGACGCCATGCTGTTGCGCCTGCCCGGCAAAGTGCGCCAGGCGTTTCTGCTGGCGCAGATCGATGGCCTGGCCTACCGCGATATTGCCGCGCACCTGGGCGTTGGCGAGCGCATGGTCAAGAAGTACCTGGCGCAGGCGTTTTTGCATTGCGCCATCCTTGAAGCCGAACTCGACGGCGTGCTGGTGGAATGACGCCATGAGTACACCCGCGCAGAAACTCAGCCACGCCAGCCTGCAGGAAGCCGCGCACTGGTATGTGCAACTGCAGGACGAAGCCGCCGACCCGCAGGTGCGCCACCAGTGGCAGCGCTGGCTGGACCAGCACGGCGACCACCAGGCGGCCTGGCATTATGTGCAACGCGTCGGTCAACGCTTCGCCCCCTTGCAGGCCGAAGGCGCTGCGGCGGGCCGCGCCCTGCGCGAGCACGACCCGCGCCGCTTCAGCCGGCGCACGGGGCTCAAGACGTTGCTGGTGCTCGGCGCCAGCTCGCTGCTGGGCTGGCAGGCTTGGCGGGGGGCGCCGCTGTCGAACTGGAGCGCCGACCTTGCCACCGGCATTGGCGAAACCCGGGTAACGCGCCTGGCCGACGGCAGCCAGTTGTGGCTGGGTGCACAAAGTGCGGTGGACCTGGAATTTTCGGCGCTGAGCCGAGTGTTGAAGCTGCGCTTTGGCGAAATACTGGTGGAGACCGCCGCCGACCCGCGCCGGCCGTTTTTCGTCGACACCGCGCAAGGGCGCATGCAGGCGCTGGGTACACGGTTTGCGGTCTGCCAACTGGGCGACAGCACGCGGTTGAACGTGTATGCCGGTGCGGTCGAGGTTTGTACTGCGCTGCGGGGTGAGCGCCTTATCGTCCAGGCCGGGCAGCAGGTGGATTTCAGTGCCCAGGGCATCAGCACAGCGCGCCCGGCGCAGAGTGCGGGCGAGTCGTGGATTCAGCAGCGATTGAATGCCGAGGACATGCCTCTGGCGCAGTTGCTGCAGATGCTGGGGCGCTATCGCCATGGGCACCTGGGGTGGCATCCGGCGGTGGCGCAGTTGTCGGTGATGGGGGCTTTTCCGCTTGATGATACCGACCGCGCGCTTGAGCTGTTGCAGGCGGCGCTGCCGGTGCGGGTGCAGCGGGTGACGCCATGGTGGGTGAGTGTCGAGCCCGCGTGAGGGTCTGTGGAGGTGACAGGTGCATGCCGATAGGTTTGCAGCGCCCATGAGATCGAGCGCCGCCCGCGCGGCGCATCGCGACGCAAGGCCGCTCCTACATCTGTTTCGGGCCAGTCATGTCTGTGCCAGCGCGCGCGAGCCCTTGTTTGTACGGCGCGAAATGAAGGCGGGCGCCAAGGGGCCGCGCGCCAATGCTTCAGGCGTAACTGGCCCGAAACAGATGTAGGAGCGGCCTTGCGTCGCGATGCGCCGCGCGGGCGGCGCTCGATCTCAAGGGCAATACAAAAACAACGGCATGCACCCAAAAGCCCAAAACCCCCAAAAAAACCCCACCGCCCAGTTCCCTTTTCCCAATCTCGTTCGGTTACCCCCTCACAACCCCTTCTACTCACCGTATCCACCCCAGGGACCAGCATGCCGACGCCCTTCCACCCCGCCCTTCGCCTGGCGCTTGCCGCCCCACTGTCTCTATGCGCCGCCGCCCCCCTCATGCTGCCGGCAACGCTGGCCTATGCCGAACAAGCCGCCAGCGCCGAGACCACCTTCAACATCGCCCCCGGCTCGCTGGCCGGCGCCCTCAACCAGTTCAGCAGCCAGGCCGGCATCTACCTGGCCGGCAGCAATGCATTGGCCGCCGGCAAGACCAGCCCGGGCCTGCAAGGCCGCTATAGCGTCGCCCAAGGCCTGGCCCGCCTGCTGCAAGGCAGTGGCCTGCAAGCCGTACCGCAAGGCAGCGCCGGCTATGTGCTGCAACCGGTCGCCGACGGCAATGCCTTGCAACTCGATGCCACCGCCATCAACGCCGCAACCCTGGTCGCCAGCAATGGCCAGGGCGACAGTGGCTACCGCGCGGTAGCCAGCGCCACCGCCAGCAAGACCAGCAGCGCCCTGGCCGACACGCCGCGCTCGGTCTCGGTGGTAACCCGCCAGCGCATGGACGACCAGCAATCACAAACCCTCACCGAGGTACTCGGCTATGTGCCGGGCATCTTCTCCCCACCGTTTGCCGGCGGTGATGGCCAGGCGGGCGACCTGTTCTTCATCCGTGGCTTCAACGCCACCGACTATGGCTACGGCCTGCTGCGCGACGGCCTGCGGGTACAAGGCAACCGCTACGACACCAGCAGCGAACCTTATGGCCTGGAGCGCGTGGAAGTATTCCGCGGCCCGACCTCTATCCTTTATGGCGAGAATGCCCCAGGTGGCGTGGTCAACCTGGTCAGCAAGCGGCCGACCGCCGAACCCCGTGGCGAAGTGCAGCTGAGCTACGGCTCGCACAACCGCCGCCAACTGGGCGTCGACGTGTCCGGCCCACTGAACGAAGAAGGCAACGTGCTGGGCCGCCTGGTGATGATGGGCCGCAACTCCGATACCCAGGTCGATCACCAGCCCGATGACCGCCTCTACATCGCCCCCTCGCTGACCCTGAACTTCGACGACTTCAACAGCCTCACCCTGCTGGCCACCTACCAGCGCGACCGCACGCTGATGGAGCTCGGCTACCCGGCCGCCGGCACCTTGCTGCACAACCCCAATGGCAAGATCGACAAGGACCAGTTGTCCGGCAACCCGGACTGGGACAACTTCGAACGCGAAACCTGGAGCCTGGGCTACGAGTTCAGCCACCGCTTCAACGATACCTGGCAGTTCCGCCAGAACTCGCGTTACCTGCAGTCGCGCATCGACCGCCAGGAGACCTGGCCAGGCAGCCTCAACAATGGCGGCTTCGGCACCACCCTGAGCAACCAGGCCTACGACCGCTACAACAAGTCCATCGCCTACTCGCTGGACAACCAGTTCGAAGGCCACTTCAACAGCGGCGCGTTCGAGCACACCCTGCTGTTGGGGGCGAGCCTTGACCGCACCTCGTTCAACCAGGACTGGGACGCCGGTAACGGCGGCACCATCAACGTGTTCGACCCGGTGTGGAACGGCAAGCCAAGCACGCCACTGCACGTGCAGAACGCCTTGCTCGAACAGACCATGTACGGGCTCTACAGCCAGTTGCAGACCAAGGTCGACAATTGGGTGCTGCTGCTCGGCGGGCGCCTGGACCGGGTCAACAGCCAGTTCCGCAACAAGGCTGGCACGCTCAACGTTCCAGCGGACATGGACAGCTGGGACAGCGACTTCACCTGGCAGACCGGCGTGATGTACCAGTTCGAAAACGGCCTGTCGCCCTACTTCAGCTACTCCACTGCCTTCGCCCCGACCCAGCAGACCGAGAGCAAGAGCGGCCCGCTGGACCCGACCACCAGCGAACAGTACGAAGTGGGTATCAAGTACGAACCCAAAGGCTGGAACACCGCCTTCACCGCGTCGGTGTACGACCTGCGCAAGAAGGACGATGTGCTGTTCGACTCAAGCGTCGGTGACTACCGCCAGATCGGCGCCAGCCGCGCCAAGGGCGTGGAGCTGGAGCTCAACAGCGACCTGAGCGAAAACCTCAACCTCACGGCGGCGTATACCTACACCGATTCGCGCATTACCAAAGACGTGGCCGGCTCGCTGTATGAAGACCATCAGATGACCGGGGTACCGCGCAACCAGGCGTCGGTGTGGAGCACCTACCGCTTTCGTGATGGGCTGTTGAAGGGCTTGCAGATTGGCGGCGGCGTGCGTCATTTCGACAGCACATTCGCTTATACCCCAGCCAGCCTGTACGGCAAGCTCGATACCGGCGATGTCACGCTGGTGGACGCCAAGGTGGGTTACACCCTCGACGACAACTGGTCGGTCGAGGTCAACGCCCGCAACCTGTTCGACAAAGAGTACGTGGCCGGTTGCAACAACGCCGGGCGTTGCTACTGGGGTGAGGAGCGCACCTTGCTGGGCACGGTGTCGCTGCGCTGGTGAGCCGTTAAACAAAAGACCCCGGCCACTTGCATGGCCGGGGTCTTTGGATCACGTCGCAAGCGGCGCGATCAGGGTATCGCCAAGATTACTGCGGCTGAGGCAGTTTATCGATTGGGCCGCAGCCACCGATGACCTTGGAGATGGAAACCGAAGGGTGGAACAGGTAGTCGTACGAGCAGTTCTTCTGCTGGTTGTAGACTTGGCCAGTGCAGCCGGACAGCAGGGCAACGCCCGAAACGACAGCAACAGCAACAGTGGCTTTCAACAGCTTTTTCATACAAAGTCCTTTAAATGAATCGTCGGCCATCGTGCTGATGGCGCCCGGATCATACAGAACCAAGGCATTGGATCCAAGTCGTGCGGGCCGCGATGTAACAATACGTCGCGTTATCGCAGCATTAACCGACAGTTGAAAAGTAGGCCGCCACGGAAGATAGTCTGTCGTTCTGCCTCACACCTGCACGCTTACAGGAGTTTCCCCATGCTCGGTGTTACCGACTACGGCGCGTTCGTCATCGCCTTCATCATCGTCCTGGCCATCCCCGGCCCGGGCAACTTTGCCTTGATCACGGCGACCGGCAAAGGCGGCATCAAGGCTGGCATGGCGGCGACCTGCGGGGTGATCCTGGGTGACCAGGTGCTGCTGTGGCTGGCCGTGGCCGGCGTTGCCACCCTGCTGGCCGCCTACCCTGCCGCGTTCCATGTGGTGCAGTGGGCGGGCGCTGCGTACCTGGCCTACCTGGGGCTGCGCATGCTGCTGAGCAAACCCGGCGGCGCCCCGCGTGCAAGCCGCATGGACAACGGCCACTACTTGCGCCAGACCATGATGATCACCTTGCTCAATCCCAAGGCGATCATGTTCTACATGGCGTTTTTCCCGCTGTTCGTCGACCCGGTGAAGCACCAGGGGCTGGTGACCTTTGGCTTCCTGGCGGCGACCGTGGCGGTGGTGACGTTGCTGTATGGGCTGATTGCGGTGGTGTTGACCCACAAGCTGGCTGAACGCATGCGCGCGAACCCGCGGATTACCCACCTGTTCGAGCGATTGGCGGGGGTGTGCCTGGTCGGGTTCGGGATCAAGCTGGCGGCGATGCGCTGAGGGTTTTCCTACAAGGCTTGCGCTGCCCTGTAGGAGCTGGCTTGCCCTGCGATGGGCCGCAAAGCGGCCCCAGGATCTATCCAGCAAACCATAACCAACAGGTCAGCCCAGTATTCATTCCCTGAACGATAAAAGACGGCAACTTAGCCTTCCGCCCTACAGCTAACCTTCAGTTTTTTCCCCTATCTTGTAGTCCATTTCCCAAACATACTCCCAACCTGCTCAAACTGTTGCTAGTGCTTGGGTCGCGCTCTAGTCTCGCCGTGTCGTTGCCACTGTAGCGACCGGCTTTGACAGGCCGTCCCGACTTAAGAACTCACTTGCAGCGCTTAATGGCAGCTGTACATGGGGCACACTCGTGTGCGCCGGGTTCCTTGGGTCACCGGTCTGTCAACCCATGTATAGCTGCCTCCATTCGTTTGACAGCGTTAGCAGGCAGCTCCACCTGACTCAAGGAGCTGTATATGCGCAAGATAGTCCCCGATCCGCCCTACTCCCTCGATGCCTCGCAAATCCTGCAGGACACCCTGATCCAATCCACAGAGTACGTCCTCTGCGCCCTGTCCGTAGCCCGTCAGTCCGTGCAACTCAAACCCACCTCGCCCAGCTCGATCGTGATGCAAGCCGTCATCCACGAGATGGAAGCCGTACAAAGCCTGGTGGAGTCCGCCTTGATGCAACTGCAGATGCAGCCGCATGCTCCGGCAGAGCCGCGCACCCTGCACTGAAACCATTGAAGTGATGCATCGCCTGGGCGTGCCTTGCGCGGGTAAAACCGCGAACCGGCACGCCCAGGCACTGAACAACCCAGGGAGTTCAAATGACGACTACAGACACCCCCAAGCCGCCCACTACAGCCGGCAAAACCACGTTCTACCAAGGCGAAAACCAAACCCACCCACTCTTTCGCATTGAGCCCGGCCCGCGTAGCCCAGCAGCAGATGCAGGTCCGCCCATTAAGGCAACACTATGCGAGTCCTCGATCTGAATTTGAGCAACACCAAACCGTTCGAAGCCTCGCGCTTTCTCGACAATGCCGAAGTAATCCGCCACCGCCGTAGCGGTGCCTCCCAATCAAGCCCTAGCTCTGTACGAAAAGAGATGTCGCAAACACCGCATGGAACAAGCCAGTGGAACCATGGCGGCGTAGCTTTTCGCCAGTTTGTCGAAGCGCGTTACGATCCGGCGGTTCTCTTTCAGCCAGCCAAACATGCGCTCGATGATGTTGCGCTGACGGTACTTGGGCCGATCAAAGAGTCTGGGTAATCCTGGTTTAGGCTTGCGCTTCATCGAGCGCAGAGGGATGACGGGTTGCATTCGATATTTGTCGCAGTCGCGGCGTAGCGCTTCGGCGTCGTAGCCCTTGTCAGCAAGCAGCCATTTACAGCGTTTGCGCGGGCGGCCACGTTGGGTTGATGGAATGCTGACTTCCTCCAGCAGTGGCTGGGCGTAACTGATGTCCTGGCTTGACCGCCAGAGAGTAGGAAGCGCAACGGTGTCCCGTTGGCGTCGCAGAGCATGTGGATTTTGGCTGTCAGACCGCCGCGACTGCGGCCTAGAGATTGGTGTCCTGGGATTCTGCCAAATCAGGAAGTCTTTTTCCGATTTCCTGAAGAACAGGAAAGGTCTAATTTCTGACCACTCCAACGTTTGAACCTCAACCCAAGAGGGCATCAAAAGTCGGATAGATACTTTAGACCTTCCCTAATCTTCGAGACTACAAATCTATCGTAATTATATCTAACAAGTCCTGAAGGGTGTCCAGTTCGCTCCAGTGTAGCTCGGTATCTGGAGCTAACGCTTGCACTAAATGATCAAGATCGGATGGTGTAAGGTAGAGGGATAGCTCTTCACTTAACGATACCTCTGAAAGATCTTCGCCAAGCTCATCTTTGATAAATTTAACTAATGAAGCAAGATCCTTACTCATATCACACCTCGTTGACTTAAATTTGTACAGGAGTAACTTAGCCTAGGCTCTGTATGAAAAGTCTTGAGACGAAGGTCAGGCAAGGCGAAACAGCCGAGAAAGCGGAGTTTACGGGTTGTAAATGAGCATTCCGAGGCTGTTTTCAACGCAGCACCACCGAGTATCAAGGCTTTTCGTACAGAGCCTAGTGTGGTGTTTCACAAATACCACTGAAAATCTGAGCTAGGCTCTGTAGAAGCCAACTCTCCAAGGGCATCGACATGGGCCGACCAGCAACCGTCATTACCCTTTCCGAA
>NZ_JABWRU010000032.1:0-38162 GCF_014269165.1 Pseudomonas sp. SWRI68
AAGCCGCAGCGCGTTACATCGTCGCCAATCCCATTCGTGCCGGTCTGGTGCAGCGTGCTGGCGAGTACTCACATTGGGATTGTGTGTGGCTGTAGGTCAGCAGGTGAGGGCTGCGCCCTCATTTCGCGACGCAAGGCCGCTCCTACAGGCATCGCATAACTGCTGTAGGGGCGGCCCCGGCACTACCGAACCTACAACTCTGCAC
The DNA here is from genome assembly GCF_014269165.1 of Pseudomonas sp. SWRI68. NCBI lineage: Bacteria > Pseudomonadati > Pseudomonadota > Gammaproteobacteria > Pseudomonadales > Pseudomonadaceae > Pseudomonas > Pseudomonas sp. SWRI68. The sequence goes on from NZ_JABWRU010000032.1 coordinate 206, forward strand.
GGGATCGCGGTGCTTTTGTAGGAGCGGCCTTGCGTCGCGAAATGAGGGCGCAGCCCTCACCGAGGTCACACCCGGAAATGATCCATACATCGTCTACTGAATCACCATGACTACCTTTGAATGCAATATTCAAAGGAGCACGGCATGGACAGCCAAGGCAATCACCGTTTACGCATCGGCCGAGTCTCCGAACCCGGTCGTCTTTACCTGCTGACTGCTGTCACCCGCAGCCGCTATCCATTGTTTTGCAACATGTGGTTCGCCAGAGCGGTGATTCAGCAGTTGCGCCTGGCTGATCAACAAGGCAACTGCCAAACACTTGCTTGGGTACTTATGCCAGATCATCTTCATTGGTTGATCGAACTTGGCCCCATCAGTTTGGGAAGCCTGATGTGCGCGTTCAAATCCAGAAGCAGCTGTGCTCTTTATCGGCTGGGTGCAGAACGTCGGCATATCTGGCAACGGGGTTACCATGATCGGGCACTACGCAAAGAAGACGATGTAAAAGCCGCAGCGCGTTACATCGTCGCCAATCCCATTCGTGCCGGTCTGGTGCAGCGTGCTGGCGAGTACTCACATTGGGATTGTGTGTGGCTGTAGGTCAGCAGGTGAGGGCGCAGCCCTCATTTCGCGACGCAAGGCCGCTCCTACAGGCATCGCATAACCGCTGTAGGAGCGGCCTCGGCACTACCGAATCCACAACCCCTTTTGCTGCAACCGCCACCCAACCCACCCCAGCGTCACCGCCCGCAGCGCCATGAAGCCAAGAAACGCCAGCCACAACCCATGGTTGCCAAACCCGCTCATGCCCCACGCCACCGGCAGCGCAAGCACCACCGAAATCAGCATCGCATTGCGCATTTCCCTGGCCCGCGTGGCGCCGATGAACAGCCCGTCCAGCAAGTAACTCCACACCGCCACCAATGGCAGCACCGCCAGATACGGCAGGTACGGATAAGCCGCCGCCCGCACGCTGTCGATATCGGTCTGCAGGTCGATGAACAGATGCCCCCCCAGCAGGAACAACACGGCAAACCCGACGCTGGTGATCAGCGACCACCCACACGCCACGACCAACGCGCGGCGTAGGCTGGTGTGGTCGCGCGCACCAATGGCGTGCCCGCACAAGGCCTCGACAGCATGGGCCAGGCCATCGAGGGCGTAGGCGGTCAGCAGCAGGCCATTGAGCAACAATGCGTTGGCGGCCACCGTCGCTTCACCCAGGCGTGCGCCTTGCACGGTGATCAACAGAAACACCAGCTGCAAGGCCAGGCTGCGCAGGAAGATATCGCGGTTGACGGCCAGCAGTGGCCGCCATGCCTGCCAGCGCTTCAACGCCGCCCAGGCGATGTGCCCAGGGTAGGCGCGCAGGGCCGGGCGGGTCAGGGCCAGCCCCAGCAGCGCGGCGCTCCATTCGGCGATCACCGACGCCCGCGCCGAACCCAGCACCCCCCAGTCCAGGCCGAGTACGAACCACAGGTTGAGCACGATGTTCAGCAGGTTGGTCGTCAGCAGAATGGCCAGCGGCGCCCTGGCATTCTGGGTGCCCAGGAACCAGCCGACCAGCGCGTAGCTGGCCAATGCAGCAGGCAGCCCGAACAGGCGAGTGTGGAAGAAATCTTCGGTGGATTGCTGCAACGCCGCGCTGGGCTGCATCGCATGAAGTGCAAGCTGGCTGAAGGGCAGCGCCAGCAGGCCGATGATCACGGCAAAGCCCACGGCCAGCAGCAGCCCTTGCACCAGCACCTGGCGCAATGCTGCGCCGTCGCCGCGGCCGGCAGCCTGGGCTGCGAAGCCGGTAGAGCCCATGCGCAGAAAGCCCATCAGGCCGACCATGAAGGTGAACAGGGTGGCGCCCACCGCCACTGCGCCCAGCTGATGGGCATGGGGCAGGTGGCCAATGACGGTGCTGTCGACCAGCGCCACCAGCGGTACCGAGATATTTGAGAGGATCATCGGTGCGGCCAGGCCCCAGACCTTGCGGTGGGTAGGGCGGTCGCGCCAGTCGGTGGTGAGGGAGCTCATCGGTGTCCTAAGGTCATGGGGGCTGCGTTTGCAGGCCACAGTGTACCGGCCAGGCAACCAATGCGCGCGAACGCGGTCTCACCTGGCGCTCGACCTCGGGTGATGCGCCCGGCGTTGCGCTATAGTTGCTGCCCTCACGTACACGCTGCCAAAGAGTTCCCACACCATGTTCAACAAAGGATTGTTGCTGGCCTGCGCGCTGGCGTTGCTCAGTGCTTGTGACTCATCTGCGCCGGACAAACCGGCGCCGGCCGAGAAACCGGCAGCCACCACGCCCGCCGAGGTGCAACCGGCCAAGCGCGAAGACCCCGCCGTGCTCGCCAAGCGCTACGAGGGCCGCGCGCTGACGGTGCTGGATGTCTCGGAAGTGCAGCTCGATGGCGCCAGCACGTTGTCGATCAGCTTCTCGGCGCCGCTGGATGCCAAACAGGACTTTGCCGCCAAGCTGCACCTGGTCGACACTGTCAAAGGCAAGGTCGATGGTGCCTGGGAACTCTCCGACAACCAGATGGAGCTGCACCTGCGCCACCTCGAGCCGCAGCGCAAGCTGGTGCTGACCGTCGACAAAGGCCTGCTGGCGGTCAACGGCCAGCAGCTCGACAGCGAGTCGGTGACCCGCCTGGAAACCCGCGACATGCAGCCGACCATCGGCTTTGCCAGCCGCGGCTCGCTGCTGCCCACGCGCCTGGCCGAAGGCCTGCCGGTGATCGCCCTCAACGTCGACAAGGTCGATGTCGAATTCTTCCGCGTGAAGCCCGAGATGCTGTCGACCTTCCTGGTCAACTGGGGGCGCAACAGCAGCCTGTATTCCTACCAGTCCAAAGAAACCCTGGCCATGGCCGAGCTGGTCTACAGTGGCCGTTTCGACCTCAACCCGGCGCGCAACACCCGCGAAACCGTATTGCTGCCGATCGCCGGGATCAAGCCGCTGCAGGCGCCGGGTGTGTACCTGGCGGTGATGCGTGCTTCTGGCACTTACGATTATTCGCAGCCGGCCACCCTGTTCAGCCTCAGCGACATCGGCGTCTCTGCGCACCGCTTCCGCGACCGCCTCGACGTGTTCGCCCAGGCCCTGGAAGGGGGCAAGGCGATGAAAGACGTCAACCTTGAGATACACGATGAGAAGGGCAAGCTGTTGGCCCAGGCCAAGACCGATGGCGAAGGCCACGCCCAGCTGCCGATCACGCCCAAGGCCGATACCTTGATTGCCACCCAGGGCGTGCACACCACCTTGCTGCGCCTGAACACCGCAGCGTTGGACCTGGCCGAATTCGACATCACCGGCCCTCAGGCCAACCCTTTGCAACTGTTCATTTTCGGCCCACGCGACCTGTATCGCCCGGGCGAGACCGTGCTGCTCAACGGCCTGCTGCGCGATCAGGATGGCAAGCCGGTCAAGGCCCAGCCCGTCAGCGTGGAAGTACGCCGCCCCGATGAGCAGGTCAGCCGCAAGTTTGTCTGGGAGGCCGATGGCAATGGCCTGTACCAGTACCAGTTGCAATTGGCCAGCGAAGCACCGACCGGTCGCTGGCAATTGCTGCTCGACTTGGGGGGCGGGCGCAAGCAGGTCTACGAGTTTCTTGTCGAAGACTTCCTCCCCGAGCGCCTGGCGCTGGAGCTCAAAGGCAGCAGCACGCCGCTTGCGCCTGATCAGGACGCGCACATCCAGGTCGATGGCCGCTACCTCTACGGCGCGCCTGCCGCAGGTAATCGCCTGAGTGGCCAGGCCTACGTGCGCCCGTTGCGCGAAGCAGTGCCGGCGCTGCCGGGTTACCAGTTCGGCTCGGTCACCGAAACCGAGCTGAACCAGGACCTGGAGCTGGACGAGGTCACCCTCGACCAGGCCGGCAAGGCGGTGGTCGATATCGAAAGCCGCTGGGCCGAAGCCCGCTCGCCGCTGCAACTGACCGTGCAGGCGAGCCTGCAGGAGTCCGGTGGCAGGCCGATCACCCGTCGCCTGGAACAGCCGATCTGGCCGGCCGAGCGCTTGCCTGGCCTGCGCGGGCTGTTCGAGGGTGAGGAGACCGACAGTGACGGCCCGGTGGAATTCGAGTTCCTGGTCGCCGACCGTGACGGCAAGAAGCTTGCGGCCAACGACCTCAAGGTGCGGCTGATTCGCGAACGCCGTGACTACTACTGGAACTACTCGCAGAGCGACGGCTGGAGCTACAACTTCAACGAGAAATTCCTCACCCAGAGCGAGCAGACCGTCAGCGTCAAGGCCGGCTCGACCGCCAAATTGTCGTTCCAGGTCGAGTGGGGCCCTTACCGGGTCGAAGTCGAAGACCCGGAAACCGGCCTGGTCTCCAGCGAGCGCTTCTGGGCCGGCTACCGCGCCCAGGACAACGCCGAAGGCGGCGCGGTGCGCCCGGACCAGGTCAAGCTGGCCCTGGACAAACCCTCCTACGCCGATGGTGCCTCGGCCAAGGTCACGGTAACGCCGCCGGCAGGCGGCAGCGGCTACCTGATGATCGAGTCCAGCGATGGCCCGCTGTGGTGGCAGGAAATCGACGTGCCGGCCGAGGGCAAGACCTTCGACGTGCAACTGGACAAGCAATGGGCACGACACGACTTGTACATCAGCGCCCTGGTAATTCGCCCCGGCGAGCGCAAGGCCAATGCCACGCCTAAACGCGCCGTGGGCGTGCTGCACCTGCCGCTGGACCGGGCCGAGCGCAAGCTCGCGGTCAGCCTGCAAGCACCGGAAAAAATGCGCCCCAAGCAGCCGCTGACGGTGAAGTTCAAGGTGGCCAAGGCCGATGGCAGTGCACCCGCTGCGGGGCAGCAGGTGCATGTGCTGTTGTCTGCGGTTGACGTGGGCATCCTCAACATCACCGACTTCAAGACCCCCGACCCGTTCGCCAGCCTGTTCGGTCGCAAGGCCTATGGCGCTGACCAACTGGACATCTACGGCCAGTTGATCGAAGCCGGCCAGGGCCGTCTGGCCAGCCTGGCATTCGGCGGTGACGCCGCCATGGCCAAGGGTGGCAAACGCCCCAACACCACGGTGACCATCGTCGCGCAGCAGAGCCTGCCGGTCACCCTGGACGAGAAAGGCGAAGGCCAGGCCACAGTCGATATCCCCGACTTCAACGGCGAGCTGCGGCTGATGGCCCAGGCGTGGACCGAGGATCACTTCGGCATGGCCGAGGGCAAGACGGTGGTCGCCGCGCCGTTGATCGCCGAACTCTCGGCGCCGCGCTTCCTCGCCGGCGGCGACCGCACCAGCCTGGCGCTGGACCTGGCCAACCTGTCCGGCCAAGCCCAGCAACTGAATGTCGAAATCAGCACCGAAGGCCAGTTGAGCCTGGCCACCAGCGCTGTGCACAGCGTTGCCCTGGCTGAAGGCCAGCGCTCCACGCTGATGATCCCGGTGCAGGCCCAGGGTGGTCTGGGCCAGGGTAAGGTGAAGGTGCGCGTCAATGGCCTGCAATTGCCGAACGAGCCGGCAACGGCCTTCGAGCGTGAGTGGACCTTGGGCGTTCGCCCGGCCTACCCGGCAATGCTCAAGCACTACCGGGTGGCGCTGAAGGACCAGCCATGGGCGTTGCCCGAGGCTGACCTGGCGGCCTTCGAACCGGCGGGCCTTGAAGCCAGCCTGGTGGTGTCGAGCCGGCCGCCGCTGAACCTGGCCGAACAGATCCGCGCCCTCGAAGCCTACCCGTATGGTTGCCTTGAGCAGACCACCAGCGGCCTGTACCCGTCGCTGTACGCCGATGCCGAAAGCCTCAAGCGCCTGGGTATCAAGGGCGAGCCGGCCGATGTGCGCAAACGCAAGATCGAGATGGGCATCGAGCACCTGCTGGGCATGCAGCGTTACAACGGCAGCTTTGGCCTGTGGAGCTCGGACAGCGAGGAGGAGTACTGGTTGACCGCCTATGTCACCGACTTCCTGCTGCGTGCCCGTGACCAGGGCTACGGCGTGCCGGCCGAAGCGCTGAAGAAAGCCAACGAACGCCTGCTGCGCTACCTGCAGGAACGCAACCTGATCGAGGTCGACTACAGCGAGAGCGCCGACCATACCCGCTTCGCCGTGCAGGCCTATGCTGCGCTGGTCTTGTCGCGCAACCAGCAGGCACCGCTGGGCGTCTTGCGCGGGCTGTTCGAACGCCGCGCCGACGCCCGCTCGGGTCTACCGCTGGTGCAACTGGCCGTGGCGCTGGACAAGATGGGCGACAAGCCACGCGCCGAGCAGGCCTTGCAAGCCGGGTTGGGCATCAGCCGCAGCAAGGGCTGGATGGCTGACTACGGCAGCACCCTGCGTGACCAAGCGTTGATCCTGGCGCTGTTGCAAGAAAGCAACCTGGCCAGCAACCAGGTCGACCAACGCTTGTTCGCGCTGTCTGACGAGCTGGCGGCCAACCGCTGGCTGTCGACTCAGGAACGCAACGCGCTGTTCCTTGCCGGCCGTGGTTTGCTCGGCAAGCCGGAGGGCAAGTGGCAGGCGCGGCTGGACAGCGCAGGCGAAATCCGCGAGCTCGACAACGCAGCGTCGGGCCTCAAGCTCGAAGGCCCGTTGCTGGCTTCGCCGTTGACGGTGCAAAACCAAGGCAGCGAGACGCTCTACCAGCAGCTGACCCTCTCTGGCTACCCACGCCAGGCGCCAGCGGCTGGCGGCAATGGCATGGAGATTCGTCGCGAGTACCTGGGCATGAACGGCCAACCACTGGACCTGCACAACCTGCGCAGTGGCGACCTGGTGTTGGTGCACCTGGCGCTCAAGGCCAAAGAGCGTGTGCCGGATGCGTTGGTGGTCGACTTGCTGCCGGCGGGGCTGGAGCTGGAAAACCAGAACCTGGCACAGAGCGCCGCCAGCCTGGACAACGCCAGCAGCGCGGTAAAGGAGTGGCGTGAGTCGATGCAGAATGCCAGCGTGGTGCATCAGGAGTACCGTGATGACCGTTATGTGGCCGCGCTCAAACTCGATGGCTATGCCACCACGCACCTGCTGTACCTGGCACGGGCGGTAACGCCGGGCACCTATCGGGTGCCGCCGCCGCAGGTCGAGTCGATGTACCGGCCGAATCTGCAGGCTGTGGGCGATGGGCAGGGCGAGATGACCGTCAACGCCCGCTAAGCCACTGCTGCCCCGCGTGCTTGGGTTGTTGTAGGAGCGGCCTTGCGTCGCGAAAGGGCCGCAGCGCGGCCCCAGCGATATCAAAGTTAACGCCGAAATCCTGGGGCCGCTCCGCGGCCCTTTCGCGACGCAAGGCCGCTCCTACACACCCACACCCACACCCAAAAAACACATCAAAGCGAGGGGCGGCAGGGCCTCAGTGAATCACCCAGCTCATCACCCACAACCCCAGCACCAGCCAGATGATCCCGAGGATGATCGACGCCCGCATGAAGGCGCGGATGGCCGAGTACAGCAGCATCAGGCCAACCACCAGGGCAAGGATGCTGACCAGCGAGGTGTCCATGCCCAACGTGCGCGCCAGGCCATCGATGAAATTGCCCCCGGCATTGGCCAGCAGGTTGAACAGCCCGCTCAATGCGTCGACGATAACTCGGATCAACGAACCCAGTGCCTGGCCCAGCCACTCGAAAAAACCTTCTACATGCATAGTTGCTTCCTGATCGACACGTCGGCGAGTTTGCCGTTTCCAAGCCTTTGGCCATCAGTTGGCCAAGTCGGTTCCCGATGCCAAGCTTAGCGCGGCCGCGCACGCGAGCGGGCAGAATTGCCCGTGCCGGTGTCATCACCCTGGTGCTGGCTGTCGGCCTGCTGTGGCTGGCTGACCGTATCTGGCCGCTGCCCATGCCAGGCGACGACCTGGCGCGGGTGGTGCTGGCCGAAGACGGCACGCCATTGTGGCGCTTTGCCGACGCCGAGGGCGTGTGGCGCTATCCGGTCAGCCCGGATGAGGTCTCGCCGCTGTACTTGCAGGCACTGCTGACCTACGAGGATCGCTGGTTCTATCGCCACCCAGGGGTCAACCCGCTGGCCCTGGCCCGCGCGGCCTGGCTGAACCTGCGCGGCGGGCGCGTGGTGTCGGGCGGCAGTACGTTGTCGATGCAGGTGGCGCGCCTGCTCGACCCGCATGACCGCACCTTGGCCGGCAAGCTGCGCCAGTTATGGCGTACGGCGCAGCTGGAGTGGCACCTGTCGAAGCGCGAAATCCTGCAGATCTACCTCGACCGCGCGCCCTTTGGCGGCACCCTGCAGGGGGTGGCGGCTGCCAGTTGGGCATATTTGGGCAAGTCGCCCAAGCACCTGACACCTGCCGAGGCGGCGCTGCTTGCGGTGCTGCCCCAGGCACCCAGCCGCCTGCGCCCGGACCGCCATCCCGAACGTGCCCAGCGTGCGCGCGACAAGGTGCTGCAACGGCTGGCCGAGTACCAGGTCTGGCCCGCCCAGCAGCTCAAGGAGGCCGCCGAAGAGCCCTTACTGCTGGCGCCGCGGCAAGAGCCGGCCCTGGCGCCGTTGCTGGCGCGACGGCTGAACACCGCCGGTAGCCCGCCACTGATTCGCACCACACTCGACGCGGCCCTGCAAAGGCGCCTCGAAGACCTGCTGCTAGGCTGGCGGGCACGCCTGCCGGAGCGCACGTCGGCGGCGATTCTGGTGGTGGATGCACAGACCATGGCGGTGCGCGCTTACCTGGGGTCGATCGACCTGGCCGATGAGCGACGCTACGGCCATGTCGACATGGTGCGCGCCTTGCGCTCGCCCGGCTCGACGCTCAAACCGTTCCTTTACGGCATGGCGCTGGACGACGGGCTTATCCACTCCGAATCGCTGCTGCAGGATGTGCCCAGGCGCTACGGCGATTATCGGCCTGGCAACTTCTCCATGGGTTTCAGCGGGCCGGTGTCGGCCAGTTCCGCCTTGGCCCTGTCGCTCAACCTGCCGGCGGTGCAGTTGCTGGAAGCCTATGGCCCGAAACGCTTCGCGGCGCAGATGCGTGTGGCCGGCGTGCCGCTGATGCTGCCGCCCCTGGCCGAGCCCAACCTGTCGCTGATCCTCGGCGGTGCGGGCAGCCGCCTGGAAGACCTGGTCGGCGGCTATGCGGCCTTCGCCCGAGCCGGCAACAGTGCGCGCATCCGCCTGCAGCCCCAGGAGCCGTTGCTGGAGCGGCGCCTGCTGTCGCCAGGGGCGGCGTGGATTATCCGGCGTATTCTCAGTGGCCAGGCGCGGCCGGACCGTGACCCGCACGCCGAGCTGGTGCAGCGCCCGCAATTGGCCTGGAAGACCGGTACCAGCTATGGCTTCCGTGATGCCTGGTCGATCGGCGTCGGGCCGCGCTACCTGATCGGTGTCTGGATCGGCCGCCCTGACGGCACGCCAGTGCCTGGGCAGTTCGGCCTGGCCTCGGCGGCGCCGTTGATGCTTCAGGTGCATGACCTGCTGAGCAACCGCGACGCCCAGCGCGGTATCCGCGTGCCGGTCGAGCAGGTGCCCGATACCATCGGCGTGGCAGCCATCTGCTGGCCGCTGGGCCAGCCGATGAATCGGCAAGACCCCAACTGCCGTCGCCAGCGTTTTGCCTGGACCCTCGACGGCACCACACCGCCGACCTTGCAGGCCGCCGACCAACCGCTGGGGATGGGCTTGCGCGAGCGCGTCTGGGTCAATGCGCAAGGGCAGCGCGTCGATGGCAGCTGCCTGGGGGCCAAGGTACGTGACATCGCCCTCTGGCCTGCGCCGCTGGAGCCGTGGCTCCCCCGCGTCGAACGGCGTGCGGCGCGCTTGCCGGCAGTCGACCCGACCTGCCCACCGCAGGCGCCGGCGACTGCGCCACCTCTTTCAATCGTCGGTGTACGCCCAGGTGACAACCTGCGCCGCCCGGCAACCAGCAGCGAGCCGTTGCAGTTGCACGTTTCTGCCCTTGGCGGGGGTGGCCGGCGCTGGTGGTTCCTCAATGGCCAGCCGTTGGGCGAGACCCTGGGCCAGGACAGCCTGCTGGTGCGCTTCGACCGCGCTGGGCAGATCGAGCTCAGCGCGCTGGATGAAAGTGGCGAGACCGCGCGGGTGGCGTTTCAGGTCAGCGAGTAGCCGTTCGACGATTGCGGGGGTAGCACCTACGCTTTGCAAGTGACGGGTGTGACCGGCTGGCGCCGCGGTACCCGAGGGATCATGGAGCGTCCTATGCGTCCTCTGGTCGTGCCCCTGTTATTGCTGCCTTGGGCCCTGCTGGCCCAGGCAGAGGCGTTGCCGGTGTTTCTCGACAGCCATGAAAACGAGCGTCGGCTGCCTGCCGCCAACCTGCCAATAGACACCTACCGCCCCGACACTGCGCGCCTGCGGCTGGCGCTGCCCGATGCCAATACGGCGGGTTGGGCACCTGCAGACACCCGGTTGGTGTTGCACAAGGTGCGTTTCGAGGGCGGCACGGTGTTCCCCCTGAGCGAGCTGCGCGACCATTACCAGCCGCTGATAGGGCGCGAGACAACGCTGGGCGAGTTGCAACAGTTCACCGAGCGCCTCACCCAACGCTATCGGCAGGACGGTTATCTGCTCTCGTATGCCTACCTGCCACCGCAGGATATCGCAGACGGCCGCATCCAGGTGGAGCTGGTGGAAGGCTATATCCAAGGCTACCGGTTGCAAGGCGACATCGGTTCGGCCCGCCGTTACCTGGAGCAGTTGCTTCATCGTTTGCAAGCCGAACGGCCGCTCACACGTGAGACGCTGGAGCGCTACATCGGCATTGCCGAACGCATCCCGGGCGTTGCGCTAGGCGCCGAACTGACCGTGGCGCATTCGCCTGAGGGTGCCGCTCACCTGACGGTGCATGCGCGGCGTAGGCCGTTTGCCGCTGGCATTACCGTAAACGATGGCAGCCGTGAGAACGCCCAGGCGCTGTTCACCGTGACCAGCAATGCCCAGACCCGCTATGCCGAACAGTTCCAGGCAAGCCTGCTGCTGCCTCCCGGGGATGATCAGGCCCATTACCAGCGTTTGGCTTACAGCCAGTACCTGGACGCCGAAGGCAGCCAGTTGCTGGTATCTGCTTCGCGCTATCGCAGCACACCGGGCACCCGTATCCGCCTGGATGACGGCAGCGCTCTCACCCAGAAGCGGGAAAGCGAGCGTTATTCGGTAGGCCTTGGTCAACCACTGATCGTCAGGCCGGATGAGTGGCTGACGGTGACGGGGCGCTTCTACGCGGTCAGCGAGCATCTCGAAGATCGGCCTGCGGGGCGTTTGCCGGTGCGCGAATACGACAACTACGTACGGGCGCTGTCCTTCGAGGGCAACTGGCGCAAGGCCGAGGCTCGCCGCTTGCGAATCGTCAGTGCCGGGGTCTATCAAGGCCTGGATTACCTCGGCGCGCGCAGCGACGCCGACTATGACCTCGACTTCTTGCGGTTGCGCCTTTCGGGATTGCAGAGCGACACGCTGTTCGACGCTTGGCAGGGGGTGATTTCGGGCGCCCTGTACTGGAGCGACGACACACTGCCCGACAGCGAACGGGCGGTGTTTGGCGGGCAGGGTTTCGGCCGTGGTTACCCCCGTGACCAAGCAGCGGGGGACAAGGGCTGGGGGGTGGCGTATGAGCTCAACTACAGCGTTCGGCACAGCGACGGCTGGCTGAAGGTGGTACAGCCTTATGCGGTGCTCGATGCTGCGCGTGCCTGGTACAACGCTGGCAGGGTCGAGGATGCCCGGATGACGTCGGCTGCGCTGGGGCTGCGGCTGGGGGATGGGCGTTACTTCAATGTTGCTGTGGAAGTAGCGAAACCTTTGGCGGATGCTGCCCTGGACAGCCTGAGCCGAACGCCACGCTTGACGCTCAGCTTCACTTATCAGATGCAATGAACCCCGCTCGATACGCTCCTACGCAACACCGGCGTTCGCGATCAATGCGCGGTAAAGCGCTGATGCACCGGTGAAGAGCTCGGCGTCAGCGCCAGCGCCAGTTGCGTGCGGTTGTGCATGTGGGTCAGGCGCAGCACTTGGGACACATAGAGCTTCACGGTGTTTTCAGTGATGCCCAGTTCGCAGGCGATCTGGTAATTGGTCTTGCCTTTGCTGACCAACCGCGCCACTTCCAGTTGGCGCGGCGACAGCTTCTCGAACACCGCTGGCAGCTCGCTTTCGCCTTCCTCGACATCATTGGCACGCCGATGCACACCCTGGCCGCGGGCCTTCTCAAGGTCGTGGTAGAGCTCGTCAACGGACGATGCCAGGTCTTGCAGGCGCTGGTTCAGGCCGCCCAGTTCCCTGAGGTTGCGCTGGCGTTCCAGCAATGCCTGCTCTTGGCGGCGAACGCCTTCGAGCAGTTCGTCGAGGTTCACGGGCTTTTGGTAGTAGTCGGCAAAACCTGCGCGCAAGGCGCGGATCACATCCTGCTTCTCCGCACGTCCTGTCAGCATGATCGCTTCGAACATGCGCTTGCTGCCGGCAATTTGCTTCAGTGCGCGGACCAGTTCGATGCCATCGCGCTGCGGCATGTGCAGGTCGCACACCACCAGGCCAATGCTGTGATCGGCCAGGTAGCGCTCGATGGCCTGGTCGGTGGAATTGGCAGGGACGCAAGGGTGACCTTGGCTTTCGAGAAATTCACACAGTTGCTCGACGATCAATGGCTGGTCATCGACCACCAATACCTTCACTTCACTCGACGGCTTGTTCACGATCAACTCCCTGTTCGTAAGCGGCCCTGCTCCCGGGCCAGACGCTCTGGCAGTTTAAAAGTAGTCGTAGTTTGCGAGTCTGTACAAGGCTCGTACAAGTTATCGGACCACAGATGTGATTATTGGATCCATACCGCTGTCAGAAGAAAGCCTGCCAATACGTAGGGCACGAAGGCCTGCTTGTCGCCCATCTGCTCCGTGAGGGCCTGCAAGCGCTTCTTTACCTTGGGGTTGAGCAGGGTCCACAACCGGCGACGGGTGAGCAGCCACAGCAGCACCGTGACGCCCGCCCCGATGAAGGTGCCGAGTACATACTGAGGGCTGGTGGCGAGGGCCAGTGCGCCCATCAGCTTGACGTCGTCGGCACCGAAGCGCCCGAGCATGTAGCCGGGTAGGGTCAGCAGCATGACAATGGCCAGCGCCCAACCGGCGTCGCTGGCCTCGGCGCCGATCCAGCTGTGGCCGGTAGCGAACAGCCAAGCCAGGGCGCAGGCCGCGACGCCGAGTGTCAGCAGGTTGGATATCTGGCGTTGACGCACATCCTGTTCGGAGCACAAGGCAAGCCACATCAAGAGAACAATGCTTTGCATTGGCAGGTCGCCTTCCCTAATTGTTGAACACTTCTACCCGGTCAGTCAGGTTTCCTTAACTGAAGATAGACGGGAACGTGCAGGGGAGTGCAGTTGGCAACGAAAAAAGGCGTGGTCGAAATGGATTATGTCGCGGTTGGCACAGCGCTTTTGGGGGCGGCCCTATCGCAATGCAAGGCCGCTCCCGCTAACTGCTACTTCTTGCTACCCGGCGGGTAGTTGGCCAATACCTTGGCCACGGTATTGTGAATGGCGGTATTGCGTTCCTCCGGGCTTGGCGGGTAGTTGTTCATGATCTGTTCGGCACTGCCACGCCACACCAGCTTGCCGTCACGCCCATCGAACATGTCGACCTGAATGGTGGCGACCTTGTAGTCGACACTGCGGGTTTCGTTGTACATCGGGCCGCCCCAGTAGCCGCCCCAGTAGCCACCCCACCCACCGCCGTAGTTGGTGGTGATTTGTTGCTGGCGCTGTTCGACGATCAGGTACGTGCGTACGTTGAGGTCAGGCCGTGCCGTGCCCTGCACCGGGCGCAGGCCACGCTGGTCGAGCTGGCCGGCAACCGCCTGGCGAATGCGCTGCTCGGTCAGGTCGCTCTTGATTCGGGGGTCGTCCGGGCGGTACTGCAAGCCGGGTTCTTGCCACGCCCAACTGCGGTAGGCGGCAAAATCGCGGCTGGCGTCGAAATCATGCTGGACGTTGTTGCTGGAGCAGGCCGCAAGTAATAGCGCAAATGACAGTAGAACGAGACGGCGCAACATGATGGTTCTCCGGTAGACGTTAACTGGGAGGATAGCCGCTGAGCGCCTTGTGCACAGAATCACGCAAGGCACTTTCGCGATCACGCGGCGAGTCCTTGTCGCTATTGCTTTCAGCACTGGCGCTCCACACCGGCTGGCCGTTGCGCGCGTCGAACAGATCGATGCGCACCACCATTACCTCGACCTCGTAGGTACGCACGATCGGTGCGCTGGCATAGGCACCGTAGCCATTGCGGTAGCCGCCATAACCGACGCCCCCGTAGGGGTAGGGGCCGTAGTAGGGGTCGTAGGTGTCATAGTCGCGCACTTGGCGCAGGCGTTTTTCCAGGCGCATGTCGGCGCTTACCAGTAGATCGCCGGTGCTGCCCCGTGCCGGGCGCAGGCCATGCTGGTCGAGCGCGCCGCTGATGGCATCGGCCAGTTGCGCCGGGTCGGCATTGGCCGTGCCGCTGGGCAACTGGCCGCCACGCCAGCTCCAGCTGCGATAGTGCCCATAGTCACGGGCCGGTGCCGGGTAGGCACTGGCGTCGAAGGTGGTGGCAGCCGCAGCAGGCGCGGGCGGTATGGGGCGGCCGCTGGCGACATACGGGTTGCTGCCCTGGCAGCCAGCCAGGGCGAGGGGCAGCAGGGCCAGGCACAACAGACGGTACGGCATGTATTCCTCCCGGCGGGCGGGGTCAGCGGGGGCGGCAGATCCAGTGCAGGTAGCGACCGAGCCCGGCAAAGCTTGGGTGCCTGCGGTGGGCCAGTTCCATTTCCAGAAGGTCGAGCAGTTCGGCCTTGGCCTGGAACTCCTTGGGCATGTAGTCGTGGAACACCCTGACACCACTCTGGCTTTCGACCTGCCACATAGGCTCAAGTTGCGCCTTGAGCTCACGTGGATCAAGTGGTTTCTGTGGGGTCAGGCTCTGCTTTTCACCTTCCAGGCGGTTGCTGCGCAACTTGCGGAAATGGCCCTTGAGCAGGTTGCGATAGACCAGCGCGTCGCGGTTGTAGAAGGCCAGCGAAAGCCACCCGCTGGGCGAGGTCAGCTGATGCAGCACGGGCAGGATGCTTTCGGGTTCGGCCAGCCATTCAAGCACAGCGTGGCACAGCACAAGGTCGTAGGGTTCGGTGAGTTGGCCGAGCAGGTCCTGCCACGGCGCCTGGATGAAGGTGGCCGTCTGGCCCGCTTCGGCAAAGCGCACACGGGCACCGTCGAGCATGGGCGCGGCGGGCTCGGCCAGGGTCAGCTGGTGGCCGCGCTCAGCCAGCCACAGGGCCATGTGGCCCAGGCCTGCGCCGATATCGAGAATGCGCAGCGGGCGGTCGGGCAATGTTTCGGCCAGGTCGGCTTGCAGCACGGCCAGGCGAATTGCACCTTTGGCACCGCCGTAGATCTTTTCGGCGAAGCGCGTGGCCAGTTCATCGAAGTGACGGTCGTTCATCGCGCGAAGCGCCTCTCGCTGTCGGCCAGTTTGGCCCGTACCACCTGGTCCATGTCCAGGCCCAGCTCGCTGCACAGCAGCAACAGGTAAAGGACCACATCGCCCACCTCCTGGCCTGCGTGGGCGAGTTTGTCGGCGGGCAACTGGCGGGATTGGTCTTCGCTCAGCCACTGGAAGATTTCCACCAGCTCGGCCATTTCGACGCTGGCGGCCATGGCCAGGTTCTTCGGGCTGTGGAAGCCGCGCCAGTCGTTGTTGTCGCGGATCTTGTGCAGGCGTTCGGTGAGTTCTTGCAGGTTCATCGGGGCTCTCCTAATGCCGCATAGCTTCGGCGCAGGTCCGATGCAAAGCAAGAGGATTCGGGGGCGGCTGCGCAGCCGCCACACGGCCTAGAGCTGGTTCCAACGCCCGAGCATGTGCAGCAACTCGCCATGCCCATCCAGCCGCAGTTCCCCAGCGGGCCCGGCCTCACTGGCACTGAGCACCACCTCCGATGGCAACCGCACCGGCTTCAGGAAATCCACCTCGAAGCCATAGCCACTGTTCGGCAGGTGCCCGCGCAACGCCGCAAGCGCCATGGCCTGGCTCCACATGCCATGGGCAATGGCCTTGGGAAACCCGAACAGTCGCGCACTGGCGGCGCTCAGGTGGATGGGGTTGTAGTCCCCGCACACCTTGGCATAACGCCGGCCGATATCGCTGTCTGCATACCAGCGGCTCGCCTCTGCCAATGGGCCCGGTTCGTGCTCTGCCAGCTCACTGGCCTGGCCTTCCAGGTGCAGCCCGCGTACCAGCATGCGGCTGGTTTCGCGCCAGAGCAGGCCCAAGCCATCTTCGGCTTCGGTGATCAGGTCGAAGGTGCCGCCCTTGGCATGAGGTTGCAGGTTGTCGGCGTACACCGCAAACCGTAACCCATCGATGCCACCCAGGGGGCGCAGCACCTCGATACGGTTATACAGATGCACCAGCCCGAGCAGTGGGAAGGGGAAGTCGTGGCCGGTCAGCAGCTGCAACTGGAGGGGGAAGGCCATGACATGTGGATAAGTGCCCGGCAAGCGGCCATCGTCGGTGAAGTGGCAGAGCCGGCGGTAGGCCGCAAGGTTGTCGGGCTGGGCCCGAACGACGCAGCGCAGGCCTGTGTTCGGCAGGCTGTCGCCGCTGATTTTGCGTTTACTGGCCGCGCGCAGGTAGAGGCTGGCGCGTGAGTCCGGGGCGTGCAGGTCGTGCCAATGTCTGCTCATGGTCAGGCTCCCATCAGTGCCTGGCCACAGACCCGCAGGACCTGGCCATTGACCGCACCGGAGCCCGGCTGGCTGAGCCAGGCGATGGCCTCGGCGACATCCTGTGGCCGCCCGCCCTGGCCCAGTGAGCTCAAGCGGCGCCCGGCCTCGCGCAGCCCCATGGGCATGGCGGCGGTCATGTGCGTTTCGATGAAACCTGGGGCCACGGCATTGATGCTGGCACCGCGCTCGGCGAGCTTTGGCGCCCAGGCTTCGGCGAAGCCGATCAGCCCGGCCTTGCTCGCCGCGTAGTTGGCCTGCCCACGGTTACCGGCGATGCCGCTGACCGAGGCCAGCAGGGTGATGCGCGCGTTGTCACCGAGCGCGCCAGCGTCGTACAACGCCTGGGTGAGCACCTGCGGCGCCTTGAGGTTGACCGCCAGCACGGCGTCCCAGTATTCCGGGGTCATGTTGGCCAATGTCTTGTCACGGGTGATGCCTGCGTTGTGCACCACGATGTCGATACCCCCAGGCAGTGCTTCGAGCAGTTGCGCTGCTGCGTCGTTGGCGCAGATGTCCAGGCCCAGCGCCTGGCCGCCTAGCCGCGCGGCGAGGGCTTCGAGGTCTTGCCGCGCTTGCGGCACATCCAGCAGCACCACTTCAGCGCCGTCGCGCGCCAGGGTTTCGGCGATGGCTGCGCCGATACCGCGTGCCGCACCGGTCACCAGGGCGCGACGGCCGCCAAGCGGGCGGGTCCAATCCTCGACCTGGCTGGCGCAGGTTTCAAGGCGCAGGACCTGGCCAGAAATGAACGCGCTCTTGGGCGAGAGGAAAAAACGCAGGGCACCTTCCAGTTGGTCTTCCAGTTGGTCTTCGGCACCTTCAGCGAGATACAGCAACTGCGCGGTCGCACCGTTGCGCAGCTCTTTGGCCAGCGAGCGGCTGAAACCTTCGAGTGCACGTTGCGCGACACTGGCCAGTGGGTCGTCGAGGCTCTCCGGGGCGCGGCCGAGAATCACCACGTGGGCGCAAGGCGCCAGGCTGCGCAGCAATGGCTGGAAGAATTCGCGCAACTGCTTCAATTCGTCGCTGTCGGACAGATGAGTGGCATCGAACACCACGGCCTTTAGCTTCGGCCCCAGGCCCGCCACCCAGGCCTGTGCCTGCAAGCCTTCGGCATTGAAGCTGTAGAGTTCGTCGGTGAGGCGCGGGGCGATGGCCTCGACCCGGCTTGTCAGTGGCCCGCCACCGATTACCAGGGCGCCCTCCACCGGGCGCAGGCGGCCGGCCTGCCAGCGCTCCAGCGGGGCCGGGTGTGGCAGGCCAAGGGCATCCACAAGGCGGCGGCCGAGGTTGGAGTTGGCAAAGCCGAGGTAGCGATCGCTCATGAGTGGGTCTCCCTGAAGGCAAGCTTGAAAGTGTGGACCAACTTTGTGGCAAGGTCGTTCGAATGCGGTAAAAACACCTAGGCTGTACGGTTTAAATTGTTTCAGGAGGAACATGCGCATGCGTTCACCTCGCCGGGTCGCGATCCTGGGCGGCAACCGAATCCCGTTCGCCCGCTCCAATGGCGCCTACGCCACCGCCAGCAACCAGGCGATGCTGACCGTCGCCCTCGAGGGCCTGATCGAGCGCTACCGCTTGCATGGGCTTCAGCTGGGCGAAGTGGTGGCAGGCGCGGTGCTCAAGCATTCGCGTGACATGAACCTGACCCGCGAATGCGTGCTCGGTTCACGCTTGTCGCCGCGCACGCCGGCCTACGACATCCAGCAGGCCTGCGGCACGGGGCTGGAGGCTGCACTGCTGGTGGCCAACAAGATTGCCCTGGGGCAGATCGACAGCGGCATTGCAGGCGGCGTGGATACCACCTCCGATGCGCCCATTGCCGTCAACGAAGGGTTGCGCCACATCCTGCTGGAGGCCAACCGCGGCAAAAGCCTGGCTGAACGGCTCAAACCTTTTCTCAAATTGCGCCCTGGCCACCTGAAACCTGAGTTACCCCGCAATGGCGAGCCGCGCACAGGCCTGTCGATGGGCGAGCATTGCGAGCGAATGGCACAGGCCTGGCAGATTGAGCGCAGTGCACAGGACGAACTGACCTTGCTCAGCCATCAACGGTTGGCAGCTTCTTATGCCGAAGGTTGGCAGGACGACCTGCTCACGCCATTTCTGGCGTTGGGCCGTGACAACAACCTGCGCCCGGACCTGACCCTGGAACAACTGGCCAAGCTCAAGCCAGCCTTCGACCGCAGCGGCCTGGGCACGCTGACGGCAGGCAATTCCACGCCGTTGACCGACGGCGCTTCGCTGGTGCTGCTGGGCAGCGAAGCCTGGGCGCAGGAACAGGGGCTCTCGGTGCTGGCCTATCTGGTGGACGGCGAAACCGCTGCGGTGGATTTCGTCAACGGCCGCGAAGGCCTGTTGATGGCGCCGGTGTATGCGGTGCCGCGCTTGTTGGCGCGCAATGGCCTGACCCTGCAAGACTTTGACTACTACGAAATCCACGAAGCGTTCGCTGCCCAGGTGTTGTGTACGCTCAAGGCCTGGGAGGACGCGGACTATTGCCGTGAGCGGCTGGGGCTGGACGCAGCGCTTGGCGCGATCGATCGCAGCAAGCTCAACGTCAAGGGCAGTTCGTTGGCGGCGGGGCATCCGTTCGCGGCGACGGGAGGGCGGGTGCTGGCCAACCTGGCCAAGCTGCTGGCGACGGCAGGCAAGGGGCGCGGGTTGATCTCGATCTGTGCGGCGGGTGGGCAGGGGGTGACGGTTATCGTCGAGCGGTGATCTTGCGGGAGGGCGCCACAGTCATCCCCCCAGCTGTTAGGCTTGTCCGATCAGAACTACAAGAAACCGCCATGCCGATCATCGGACACCCACGGCCCATCCCCGCATTGGACCATCTGCCCAGGCCGCTGTATGCCCGCGCCGAAAGCCTCGGTGCCGGCTCCTGGACCACCCGCCATCAGCACGATTGGGTGCAGTTCTCCTACGCCATCAGCGGCGTGCTGGGTGTATACACCCGCGAAGGCAGCTATTTCGCGCCCCCCCAGTGGGGCGTGTGGGTGCCTGCGGATGCCGAACACGAGGTGGTGACATCGATGCAGGCCGAAATGCGCAGCCTGTACGTTCGCCGCGATGCCTGCCCGTGGGCACCGGAGCACTGCCGGGTGCTGGAGGTGACGCCGTTGGCGCGGGAGTTGATCAAGCAGTTCTGCCTGCTCCCGGCAGACTACCCGGAAGGGGACAGCGCCGAGGCGCGATTGGTCGCGGTGCTGCTCGACCAGTTGCGCACGTTGCCAGAGGTGGGCTTTTCGTTGCCGCTGCCACGCCATCCCGGGTTGCTGGCGCTGTGCAATGGCCTGATCGCCGCGCCAGACCAGCCACAGACCCTGCAGCAATGGGCGCAGCAATTGGCATGTTCGGAAAAGACGCTGATGCGGCTGTTTCAGCGGGAGACCGGGTTGAGTTTTCGCAATTGGCGGCAGCGTATGCGGCTGTTGTCATCGCTGGCGTTGCTGGAGGCGGGGGATAACGTGACGGAGGCGGCGTTGGGCTGCGGTTATGACTCGACCTCGGCTTACATCGCAGCGTTCAAGCAATTGTTCGGGGCGACGCCGGGGGAGCTGAAGTTTTAACCTCCAGCGCCCTGTACCGGCCTAGGTGAACCCCAGAGGCCGGTAACAGAGGCCGGTTGGCCGATCAGGTGCGGAAGCGTCGCACCAGTGCGTCCAGTTCGTTGGACAGCCCTGCCAGGCTTTGTGAGTCCTGCCGCGCAGCCTGGGCAAGTTCGGCCACCAACTGCGCATCGCCGTGGATCTGGCTGATGTGCCGGTTGATGTCCTCGGCTACCTGGTGCTGCTCTTCGGCGGCCGTGGCGATCTGCGTGTTCATGTCGCGAATCACATCCACCGACTCACGGATCTGGCCAAAGCTGTCGCGGGCCAGGCCAATGCGGCTGACCGACTGCTGCGACACTTCCAGGCTGGCGTGCATCTGCTCGGCGAC
Source organism: Pseudomonas sp. SWRI68 (assembly GCF_014269165.1). NCBI lineage: Bacteria > Pseudomonadati > Pseudomonadota > Gammaproteobacteria > Pseudomonadales > Pseudomonadaceae > Pseudomonas > Pseudomonas sp. SWRI68. The sequence goes on from NZ_JABWRU010000032.1 coordinate 20,821, forward strand.
TTCGGCAGTGCGGCTGGCCAGGTTGCCCAGCAGGCCGTCGATCTCGGCGGTGGAGTCGGCAGTACGCTTGGCCAGCGCCCGCACTTCGTCGGCGACCACGGCGAAGCCCCGGCCCTGTTCACCGGCGCGGGCGGCCTCGATCGCGGCGTTGAGCGCCAGCAGGTTGGTTTGCTCGGCAATCGAGCGGATGGTGCCGAGGATCGACTGGATGGCGTTGCTGTCGCGCTCCAGCTGCTGGATCGACTGGGCCGACTGCTCGATTTCCTGGCTCAGGCGATCGACGCTGTGCACCGCCGCATCGATTTGCTGCTGGCCCTCACGGGCCTGCTGCTGGCCGCTGTCGGCCGACTGCGCCGCCTGGCTGCAGGAGCGGGCGACTTCGTTGGCGGTGGCGACCATTTCGTGGAAAGCGGTGGAAACCATGTCCACGGCTTCACGCTGGCGCCCGGCAGCCTCGGCCATGTCGTTGGACACCTGGGTCGAGCTGGTGGAGGTGCTGAGGATCTTGCTGGCTGCAGCGCCGATGTGCTGGATCAGGCTGCGAATCGCGCCGAGGAACTGGTTGAACCAGTTGGCAAGCTGGGCGGTTTCGTCACGGCCGCGTACTTCCAGGTTGCGGGTCAGGTCGCCTTCGCCCTGGGCAATGTCTTCCAGGCCACTGGTAACGCTGTTGATCGGGCGCACGATCAGCTTGGCGAAGGCTGCACCGACCACGGCGAACAGTGCTGCCAGCACCAGGGCGATGGTGCCGATCAGCCACGTCAGGCGGGTGGTGGTCTGCATCACCTCGCTCTGCTCGATCAGGCCGATGAAGGTCCAGCCCAGTTGTTCGTCGGGGTAGATGTTGGCCATGTAGCGCACGCCGTTCAGCTCGACCTCGACCAGGCCTTTACCTGCCTTGGCCAGGGCGGCATAGCCGTCGCCGAAGCTGCCCAGTTGCTTGAAGTTGTGGCTGGCATCGCGCGGGTCGACCATCACGTTGCCGTTGTTTTCCACTAGCATCAGGTAGCCGCTTTCGCCCAGCTTGATCTGCTGGACGATCTGCGTCAGGCCCTTGAGCGAAACGTCGATGTTGACCACGCCGCCTGGGTTGCCAAGCTGGTTGGCCACGGCGCGCACGGTGCTCACCAGCACGGCGTCGTCGGCAGCCCAGTAGTAGGCGCCGGTACGCAGGGTCTTGCCTGGGTTGGCCATGGCCAGCTGGTACCAGGGGCGAGGGCGCGGGTCGTAGTTGACGAACTTCTGCCCCGCCGGCCAGCCGACATAGCCGCCGTCACTCACACCGTAGGAAAGGTAGGCGTAACCCGGGTGCGAATCGGCCAGGCGGGTGAAGAATTCGAGCACTTGCTTGTCCTGATCGCCCAGTTCATATGACGGGTTGGCGCTCATGAACTTGTTCAGGTTGTTGCCTGTGGCCGCGATCATCGGTTGCGAAGCCAGGTATTCGACGTTCTGGTTGATGCCCTGGAAGAAGATGTTCATCGCGTTGCTGACCTGGCGAATTTCCCGGCTGCTGCTGTCGAGGAATCCATCGCGGGCTTCGCCGCGCAGGTTGAGGACCACCAAGGTGGCCACGAGAACGATGGGCAAGCCGGCGATGACCGCGAATGCCCAGGTCAGTTTCTGTTTGATGCTCATCGACGCTCCCGGAATTTTTATATTGTCGACACACGAGGCAGGTAGTTACTGCATCGGCAGCGCCCGGGATTAGATGAAGGCAAATGCCCGTATTTATTAGGGAATGTCGCAGCAGGCGATGATTCGGTCGTGTTTAGGCGAATATGGCATACCAAAGCCTCGCCGCGCGGCTCAGCGGCAACATTCGCTCACCTTGCCGTTGGCCAGATCCTTGAGGATCGGACAGTCCGGCCGCTCATCCCCCTGGCAGTGGGAAACCAGATCGCCGAGGGTATCGCGCAGGCTCACCAGCTCTTCGATGCGCCGGTTCAGCTCGTCGATATGCTGCATGGCCAGCGCCTTGACGTCGGCACTGGCGCGCTGGCGGTCTTGCCAGAGCGTCAGCAGTTTGCCGACCTCTTCCAGGGAAAACCCCAGATCGCGCGAGCGCTTGATGAACGCTAGGCTGTGCAGGTCTTCTGGCTGGTACAGGCGGTAGCCGCTGTCGCTGCGGGTGGCCGGCTTGAGCAGGCCGATGGACTCGTAATAGCGGATCATCTTGGTGCTGAGCCCGCTGCGGCGGGCGGCCTGGCCGATGTTCATGGAGCCTCCTGGGCGCTGCTGGTGGGTTTCCAGGTCTTCAGCCACAGCGCATTGCTGACCACACTGACGCTGGACAGGGCCATGGCGGCGCCGGCCAGTACCGGGTTGAGGTAACCCAGCGCGGCCAAGGGGATACCGACCAGGTTGTAGATGAACGCCCAGAACAGGTTCTGGCGGATCTTCGCGTAGGTCTTGCGGCTGATCTCCAGGGCGGCCGGTACCAGGCGGGGGTCACCGCGCATCAGGGTGATGCCAGCGGCCTGCATGGCCACATCTGTGCCACCGCCCATGGCGATGCCGATGTCGGCCGCGGCAAGGGCCGGGGCATCGTTGATGCCGTCGCCTACCATCGCCACCACGCCGTCCTCTTTAAGCGCCGTCACCGTGGCGGCCTTGTCGGCTGGCAGCACTTCGGCGTGCACGTCGTCGATGCCGAGGGCGTCGGCAACCACTTTGGCGCTGCCGCGGTTGTCGCCGGTCAGCAGGTGGCTGCTGATGTGTTGTGCGTGCAGGGTATCGATAGCCTGCGCAGCACCCGGCTTGAGGCTGTCGCCGAAGGCGAACAGGCCCAGCACCCGGGGTTGTGCGCCGCGCTCGACAAGCCACGACAGCGTACGGCCTTCGGCTTCCCAGGCGTGGGCCTTGGCGGCCAGGCCACCGGGTTGCAGCATGCTTTCATCAAGCAGGCGGCGATTGCCCAGGGCCAGATCACGGCCTTCCACGTGCCCGGCGATACCCCGCCCGGTCAGCGACTGGCTGTCGACCACCGTAGTCACCTCCAACTGCTGCTCGGCGCACGCATCCAGCACGGCCTTGGCCAACGGGTGCTCACTGCCGCGCTGAAGGGCGCCGGCCAAGCGGTGCAACTCGGCGGTGCTGCCGACCAGTGCCTGGCTGTGGACCACCCGGGGGCTGCCGGAGGTGAGGGTACCGGTCTTGTCGAAGACCACCCGGTTGACCGCATGGGCACGCTCCAGGGCCTCGGCGTCCTTGATCAGGATGCCGTGGCGGGCGGCCACGCCGGTGCCGGCCATGATCGCCGCCGGCGTGGCCAGGCCGAGCGCACAGGGGCAGGCGATCACCAGCACGGCGACCGCGTTGATCAGCGCGGTTTCCAGCGGGGCACCGGCCAGCCACCAGCCAATCAGGGTGACCAGCGCGATCACCAGCACGGCCGGGACAAAGACCTGGCTGACCCGGTCCACCAGCTTCTGAATGGGCGCCTTGGCCGCCTGGGCATCTTCGACCAGGCGGATGATGCGGGCCAGCACGGTTTCGGTACCCAGTGCCTGGGTGCGCACCAGCAGCCGACCTTCGCCATTGATGGCGCCACCGGTAACGGGGTCGCCAGGTTGTTTGGGCACCGGCAGGCTCTCGCCGCTGATCAGGGCCTCGTCGGCGTGGCTGCTGCCTTCCTCGACTTGGCCATCGACCGGGAACCGTTCACCGGGTTTGACCGCTACCAGGTCACCGAGCCGCAACTGGGCGATCGCCACATCTTCCTCACGGCCATCTATCACGCGCACCGCGCGTTCGGGGCGCAGGGCTTCAAGGGCGCGGATGGCGCTGGCGGTCTGGCGCTTGGCGCGGCTTTCGAGGTATTTGCCCAGCAAGACCAGGGCAATGACCACGGCCGAGGCTTCGAAGTACAGGTGTGGCGCCATGCCGGCCGGGGCTTGTGCCCATTGGTACAGGCTCAGGCCGTAGCCGGCACTGGTGCCCAGGGCCACCAGCAGGTCCATGTTGCCGGCACCGGCACGCACGGCCTTCCAGGCCGCCACATAGAAGCGCGCACCGAGAATGAACTGCACGGGCGTTGCCAGCACAAACTGCGCCCAGGCGGGCAGCATCCAGTGCAGGCCGAAGGGCTGCACCAGCATCGGCAACACCAGCGGCAGGGCCAGCAGCAGGGCAGCAGCGACGGCCAGGCGTTCGTTGCGCAGGCGGCGCTGGGCATCGCCCTGCTCATTCTTGCCCGCATGCGGCAGGCTGGCGCTGTAGCCGGCCTTTTCCACGGTGTTGATCAAAAGGCTGTCGTCGAGGGCCGCGAGCACCTTGAGGTGCGCGCGTTCGCTGGCCAGGTTGACGCTGACCTGCTCGACCCCGGGCAGTTTGCCGAGCGCGCGTTCGACACGGCCGACGCAGCTGGCGCAGGTCATGCCGCCGATCTGCAGCTCGACGGTGCGGGTGGGTACGCCGTAGCCGGCTTCACGCACGGCGTCGAGCAAGGCCGGCAGGCTGCTGGCCGGGGCCTGGACCCGGGCCTGTTCGGTGGCAAGGTTGACGCTGACCTGTTCAGCGCCGTCGACCTTGCGCAGGGCGCGCTCGACGCGGCCGGCACAGCTGGCGCAGGTCATGCCGGAAATCGGCAGGTCGAACGTGGTGGATGCGGGCATGGCTGTCCTCCTTGGATTGGCCTCCAGCATCAACCTTGCCACGTAGGCAAGGTCAATAGCCGAGGCCGGCGCGCTTCAATTCCAGCCCATTGTGGCCCATGGCAATCCGGTATTTGTTGATCTGGCCCGCCTGCAGGTTCAAACGTGTGCTGCGCTGGTCTTCGATACCCGCAGCGCAACCGGGCGCTTGCCCTGGCAGTAGGCGCAGGCGCACATCCACTGGGCCGGGTGGCAGGTTGAAGGAGGTGGACTGCTCCTGGAACACGCGCCCGGAAAGCTGGTCGTTGAGGTAGACGCCAATTTCGCAACTGGTGGCCACTTCCAGGCGCTCTCGGGAGATGATCAATACGCTGTAGTCCGAGTTGCCCTCGGCGCTGGCCGGTGGCACCGCAGCCAGCGCGCTCAAAATCCCGACGACGCCCAATGCTGCCCTGAACATGAATAATCTCCTGCTTGCCTGATCGTCAAAGGCGCAGCTTGGCCGACGTGAGCGCGGATTTCCAGCCCAGGCGCTTGCAAGGGCTTGACCTTGACCCGATGGCAAGCTTGAAACTGCGTCAAAACCTGAAGGAGGTAACCCCATGCAAGTGTTCAATGTACAAGGCATGACCTGTGGCCATTGTGTCAAAGCGGTGACCCGGGCAGTGCAGGCGCAAGATGCCGCGGCTCAAGTCGAGGTCGACCTGGCGGGCAAGCAGGTGCGGGTGCAGAGTGCGATGGCGGTGGAGCAGATCCTCACGGCGATCCGTGACGAGGGTTATCAAGCCGAAGTGGCCTGATGCCCAGGGGCGCTTGGTGCCCCTTTTGTTGCAAATGTTTTCATGCTGATGGAGCCCTTAGCAGGTAGACTTACGCACTTGCTTAGCCTGCTATGGATTCCTGATGAACCTGCGAATGGTGCTGATCCTGGGCGCATTGAGTGCGTTCGGGCCTTTGGCGATCGATTTTTACCTGCCCGCCTTCCCGGCCATGGCGCAGGCTTTCGCCACCGATGAAAAACACGTCCAGACCACCTTGGCCGCCTACTTCCTTGGCCTGTCCATCGGCCAGTTGGCGTATGGCCCGGTGGCCGACCGCTTCGGGCGGCGCAAGCCTCTGCTGTTTGGCGTGACACTGTTTACCCTGGCCTCGCTGGCGTGCGCCTATGCCCCCAACCTCGATACCCTGGTGTTGGCGCGGTTCGTCCAGGCGCTGGGCGGTTGCGCCGGGATGGTGCTGTCGCGGGCGATCGTCAGTGACAAGTGCGACCCGGTGGCGTCGGCCAAAGTGTTTTCGCAACTGATGCTGGTGATGGGCCTGGCGCCGATCCTCGCGCCGATGCTGGGCGGGGTGTTGGTGAACCTGGCGGGCTGGCAGTCGATCTTCCTGGTGCTGAGCCTGTTCAGTGCCGCCTGCCTGCTGGCGGTCAGCCTGGGCCTGCCCGAGAGCCTGCCGGCGGACATGCCGCGCCAACCGCTGTCGGGGGCGTTGCGCCAGTACCTGCGCCTGCTCAATGACCGGGTGTTCCTCGGCCATGCCTTGACCGGTGGTATTGCCATTGCCGGTATGTTTGCCTACATCGCCGGCTCGCCTTTCGTCTTCATCAAGCTGTATGGCGTGCCTGCCGAGCATTACGGCTGGTTGTTCGGCACCAATGCGGCAGGTTTTATCCTCGTGGCGCAGGTCAATGCACGCATGCTGGCCAAGCGTGGCCCGGCTTTCTTGCTGGTGCGCGCAGTGTGGATGTACCTGGCCGCAGGTTTGCTGTTGCTTGGCGTTGCCGCGCTGCGGCCGAGCCAATTGTGGCCGCTGCTGGTGCCGTTGTTCGTGTGCATCGCAAGCCTGGGCTGCATCATCCCCAATGCCTCGGCCTGCGCCATGAGTGGGCAGGGTGCACGGGCAGGCAGCGCCTCGGCATTGATGGGCTGCCTGCAGTTCAGCGTCGCCGCGGGCGCAGCGGCATTGGTCGGGTTGTTGCACGATGGCAGTGCGGTGCCGATGACACTGGTGATCAGCCTGTGCGGGGCACTGGTGGTCAGTGTCGCGCTGCTGACCCGGCGCTTGCAGGCCAGGCGGCCTGCGTAAGCGGGTGGGGCGCCTGCAGGCGGGTTTCCAAGGTGGCGACGAAGGCACGTGCTTCGGCCTCGCTGCGGAAACTGACCACGTGTTGGTCGAGCTGAACCTGCCAGGGGCAGATCGGGTTGCGGCTCGACGCACTGACGACAATTTTCATCGCGGCATACCTCCAATGGGGTTGAGAGCGGATGAAGTGTAGCGCTGTGCCCTGTGCATGCCATGACCGGTATCTGCGTTCTGACTGACGGTCAGTGGCGCTGTTATTTCCCACATTACTTCATGCTGCCCGGGTGTAATGCCTGGAAGCATGTAGAAGCTTCGCTTTTGTTTGCGCTATTTATGGAAGCCTGCTGTCGGTCGCATCCGAACGTACTCCGGGCGATTTTTCCTCATGCCCTGTCTGTGCCCCGCAAAGTTCTGGGGCATTGTTCATCTGCGCGGTTTCGGCGCGTTCCACGAACCTGCACATCATCTCGCATGGGTAGGCATACCCAATGGACTTCAGACAGGCGGGCCGCATCCGCTGGCTGCCTGAGTGGGGTTTTCTGCGGCTTATACTGGCCCCAGAGCCAGTGTCAGCGAGAGGGGTTTCCCTGCCGGTGCTGGCAATTATCAGGCAGGCGATCCGCGTTGCCAGGGTTGGCCATTGCATCCACATGTGAACGTGCAGGGAGTTACAGGGATATGAACGCAGTCAGCAGTATCAGCCAGATCGCCAGCCTGATGGCCGACCCAAAGCGCAGTGCCATGCTCTGGGCGTTGATCGACGGCACGCCGCGCCTGGCGAACGAACTCGCGATGATGACCGGGTTGACGTCATCCTCCGCTTGCGCCCACCTTTCGTTGCTGTCTTCGGCCGGTTTGCTCAGGCACGAAGCGCGCGGGCGTAAACGCTACTTCCGCTTGGCGACCCCGCAGGTGGGGGCTGCGGTGGAGGCATTGGCCAGCGTGCAGTTGTGCAGCGCCAAAGCGCACCCGCCCGAGGCGACTGCCACGCAACTGCCTATGTCGCTACGCAGGGCGCGGCGTTGCGGTGACCATCTGGGGGGGGAGCTTGCCGGCGAGTTGTACCACCGCCTGGTGGCGGCCGGCTGGCTGGAGGGCACCGACCGTCAACTGGTGGTCAGTGAGCGAGGGCGGGCCGAGCTGGCGCTGGTGGGTGTCTACATCGACGCCCTGGCGCCACACCAGCAACGGGGTTGCGTGATCTGCCGCTGCACCGACTGGAACAACCAGGGCCCTCACCTGGGGGGCGTGCTCGGGCAGGCCCTGTTCAGGCTGTTTCTTCAGTCTGGCTGGATGCGCGAGTCCGAGGATACGCGGGCATTGCATATCTCTGCGCTGGGCATCCAGCACATCAATCGCATTGCCCGCGTCACGACGTTGCAGGTCGGCTGACCGCAACGCCACCCGCCAATCAGACCAGCCGCGCGTCCAGGCTGTTTTGCGCCAGGCGGCGGGCCTGGTCTTCGGTCATGCCCAGGTGGGTGTGCAGGGCATGGAAGTTTTCGGTGACGTAGCCGCCGAAGTAGGCTGGGTCGTCCGAGTTGACCGTGACCTTCACACCGCGTTCGAGCATGTCCAGGATGTTGTGCTGGCGCATGTGGTCGAACACGCAGAGCTTGGTGTTCGACAGGGGGCAGACGGTCAGGGGGATCTGCTCGTCGATGATGCGTTGCATCAGGCGCTCGTCTTCGATGGCGCGCACGCCATGGTCGATGCGTTTGATCTTCAACAGGTCCAGGGCTTCCCAGATGTATTCGGGCGGGCCTTCTTCACCGGCGTGGGCAACGGCGACGAAGCCTTCGCTGCGGGCGCGGTCGAACACACGCTGGAACTTGCTAGGCGGGTGGCCCATTTCAGAACTGTCCAGGCCTACGGCGATGAACGCATCGCGGAAGGGCAGGGCCTGGTCGAGTGTCTTGTGCGCTTCTTCTTCGCTGAGGTGGCGCAGGAAGCTCAAGATCAGGCCACTGCTGATGCCCAGCTGGTCACGGCCATCCTTGAGCGCCTGGTTGATGCCGTTGAGCACCACTTCAAAAGGGATGCCGCGGTCGGTATGGGTTTGCGGGTCGAAGAACGGTTCGGTGTGGATGACGTTCTGCGCCTTGCAGCGTTGCAGGTAGGCCCAGGTCAGGTCGTAGAAGTCCTGCTCGGTACGCAATACATCCGCGCCCTGGTAATAGAGGTCGAGGAATTCCTGCAGGTTGTTGAAGGCATAGGCGCCACGCAGTGCCTCTACATCGGCCCAGGGCAGGGCGATCTTGTTGCGCTCGGCCAGGGCAAACAGCAGCTCGGGCTCCAGCGAGCCTTCCAGGTGCAGGTGCAGTTCGGCCTTGGGCAGGGCGTTCAACCAGTCATACATAGGTGGTTATCTCGATCAGGTACGGTTGCCGCCATTCTACAGGGCCTGGCCAGGCAATGCGCCCGGCCAGGCCCTGTGTTGGCTCAACCGGCGATCAGTTGCGCGGCGGCCTGGCGGTGGTTGGCGATCAGGCCCTGGATATCCAGGCCTTCGATCTGGCCGTCGACCACCCGCCACTGGCCGCCGACCATGACCCGGTCGGCGCGGTCGGCTCCGCACAGCAGCAGCGCCGACAGCGGGTCATGGCTGCCCGAGAAGCGCAGCTCGTCGAGTTTGAACATCGCCAGGTCGGCTTGCTTGCCAACGGCCAGCTCACCAATGTCCTGGCGCCCGAGCAGGCGTGCCGAACCCCGTGTCGCCCAACCCAGGGCACGCTCCGGGGTGATCTGCTCGGCGCCATAGCGCAGGCGCTGCAGATACAGGGCCTGACGGGCTTCGAGGATCATGTTGGAGGCATCGTTGGAGGCCGACCCGTCGACGCCCAGGCCCAGCGGGGCGCCGGCGGCTTCAAGGTCCACGGTCGGGCAGATGCCCGAGGCCAGGCGCATGTTCGAGCTCGGGCAGTGGCAGATGCCGGTGCCGGCCGCACCCAGGCGGGCGATTTCGTCGGCATTGAAGTGAATGCCGTGAGCCAGCCAGGTGCGTGGGCCGAGCCAGCCGACGCTGTCCAGGTAGTCCACTGTGCGCAGGCCGAAGCGTTGCAGGCAGAAGTCTTCCTCATCGAGGGTTTCCGCCAGGTGGGTGTGCAGGCGCACGTCCAGTTCTTCGGCGAGCGTGGCACTGGCCCGCATGATTTCAGGCGTGACCGAGAAGGGCGAGCAGGGCGCCAGGGCAATCTGGATCTGCGCACCGTCACCGCGCTCATGGTAGCTGTGGATAAGCCGCTGGCTGTCGGCAAGGATCACCTCGCCCTGTTGCACCGTTTGCTGCGGGGGCAGGCCGCCGTCGTCTTCGCCCAGGCTCATCGAGCCGCGGGTCAGCATCGCGCGCATGCCCAGCTGGCGCACCACGTCGACTTGCACGTCGATGGCATTGTCCAGGCCTTGGGGGAACAGGTAATGGTGATCGGCGGCGGTCGTGCAACCCGACAGCAGCAGTTCGGCCAGTGCTACCTGGCTGGCCAGCGCCAGTTTCGCGGGGGTCAGGCGTGCCCACACCGGGTACAGCGTCTTCAACCAAGGGAACAGCGGCTGGTTGACCACAGGTGCCCAGGCCCGGGTGAGGGTCTGGTAGAAGTGGTGGTGGGTGTTGATCAGGCCCGGGGTGACCACATGCTCGCGGGCATCGAACACGTGGTCGCAGGGTTGGCTGGGGCTTTCGCCGAGGGCCAGAAGCTGTGTGATACGGCCGTCTTCGATGACCAGCCCGCCACGGGCGTCGGTGTCGTTGGCGGTGAAGATGGCAAGCGGGGATTTCAACCAGATGCGGGTCGCAGGCATGGTGCCGGCTCCTCTGAAAGTGGGTTCAGGTTAGCCAGCTCAGTGTTGCCCTGTCTGCTGATCCAGGTCCGCCGCGGGGGCGAGGCATCGAGTCTACTGCCTCGCCACGCAGCTTTCAATTCACCAGGTCAGGGGCTCACCTTTGTAGTTGATGAAGCGCAGGCCGCCCTTGCCGCTTTGCGCCTTGATCTGCTCGAGCATGCCGCGGGTGCTGGTGAGTACGTCGATCTCGGCGTTCTCGCCGCCCATGTCGGTCTTCACCCAGCCAGGGTGCATGGCCAGTACGCAAAGGCCGGGGCGCTGCTGTTCGACGACGAAGCTGTTGATCATCGAGTTCAGCGCCGCCTTGCTGGCTTTGTACAGGCAGACTTCACCGCCGTCCGGCACGGTCACGCTGCCCAGGATCGAGCTCATGAAGGCCAGCACGCCGCTGCCCTCGCGAACCTGGCCGACCAGGCGCCGGGCGACGCGGATGGGCGCCACTGCGTTGGTCATGAACAGGTCGCCGATGTCCTGGTTGCGGACGGTTTCCAGGTCTTGTGGCAGCGGGCCCATGACGCCGGCGTTGACGAACAGCAGGTCGAACACTTCGCCTTGCAGGCGTTGCTTCAGCCCGTCGAGCTGCGCGGTGTCATTCATCTCCAGCTGCTCGATGCGCACACCGGGGACACTGGCCACGGCGCCGGCCTTTTGCGGGTCGCGCACCGTGGCGATGACGTTCCAGCCGTCCTCTTGCAGGCGTTGCACCAAGCCCAGGCCAAGCCCACGGGAGGCGCCGATGATGAGTGCGGTTTTTGCGGTGGCCATGTGGACGCGCTCCTTGATCGATTGCAAAAGAAAGGTATTGAGGATACTGCAGACTGGCAGTTGCCGCCTTGCCCGCCTTTGGTTAATTAATGATCAGTTGCGCCAGGCCTTGTGTGGCTGGGCGTTTGGCCTATTGGCTAACGGGTTATCCACAGGCTGTTCCACAGTTATTGTGTGCAAGCTACACGGGTTGCCGGGGCTGCCTTGTGAATCGGGTTTGGGGATAACTCTCAGGGTTTCAGTCATTTGCAGCTGTCATCAAATAGTGATCAAAATATGATCAAAGCTCTGCAGGCCTTGAAAAACCTAGCCTGCAAGAGAGTGCCCCAAGCTTATCCACAGGCAGGCCCACAGTTCATGTGCGTAATGTTCAGTGTGCTTCGAGCAGTATGCGCCCACGGCTCAGGTCGGCCAGCTGCTGTTGCAGCGCGGCCAGCTGGGCTTCACCCACCGCAATGTGCAGGTCTACACCATTGGCAGTGAACTGTTCATCCAGCACCAGGCCGTCAGCCTCTGCCAGGCGCAGTTTCAGCAACGCCAGCTCGCTGAAGCTGCAACTGCAGGTGAATTCGCTGCGTTGCACCAACAACCGCTTGGGAGCCTGTTGCAGGCATTTGTTGGCGCCGCCGCCATAGGCCCTGGCCAGGCCTCCGGTGCCCAGCTGGATGCCGCCGTACCAGCGGATCACCAGCACCACCACCTGATCGCAGTCCTGCGCTTCGATAGCCGCCAGGATCGGGCGACCGGCGGTGCCACCCGGCTCGCCATCGTCATTGCTGCGGTACTGGCCGCCCAGCTTCCAGGCCCAGCTGTTGTGGGTAGCGGCCAGGTCGCTGTGGCGTTCGATGAAGCTCATCGCCTCGGCAGCACTGGTAATCGGGCCGGCGAGGGTGATGAAACGGCTTTTGCGGATTTCTTCACGAAACTCGCAGAGGTCGAGCAGGGTAGAAGGCATAAATGGCTGTCAGGCACTCGGCTTGATGCCGCACCCCTTGAGAATGATGTGGATAAGGTTGTTGCTGGCGTCTTCCATGTCTTGCTTGGTCAGGCGGCTGCGGCCGGTGACCTGGCAGATCTGCGTGGCGAAGTCGGCGTAGTGCTGGGTGCTGCCCCAGAGCAGGAAGATCAGGTGCACCGGGTCGACCGGGTCCATCTTGCCCGCTTCGATCCAGGCCTGGAACACCGCTGCCCGGCCACGGAACCACTCGCGGTAGTCGGCGCTGAAGTACTCGTTCAGGCAACTGCCGCCGCTGATCACCTCCATGGCGAAGATCCGCGAGGCCTGCGGGTTGCGCCGCGAAAACTCCATCTTGGTGCGGATGTAATGGCTCAGCGCTTCGCCCGGGTCGTCTTCGACGCTCAAGGCGTTGAAGGTGCTGTCCCACAACTCGATGATGTTGCTCAGCACGGCAATGTACAGGCCCAGCTTGTTGGTGAAGTAATAATGCAGGTTGGCCTTGGGCAAACCGGCCTTCAGGGCAATGGTGTTCATGCTGGTGCCCTTGAAGCCATGGCGGGCGAATTCGTCTTCGGCGGCCTGGATGATGGCCTGTTCGTTCTTCTGGCGGATGCGGCCGGCGGGCTTGCCCGAGGCGGAGAGGCGATGCGCTGGGACTTCAAGGGTCATGGACGATTCCGTACGGGTCAGGGGCAGCGGCTGTCGGACAAGATTACCTGCCTACGCCGAAGTGACAAGCGTTTGCGTCAGAGACTGGCATCAGCGTGTCGCAGCCAGGCTATCCAGGAAGCTTTCCAGCACCAGGTTCGGCCGCCGCCCTTTGCGTGTCACCCAACTCAGGCTCAGGTCATAGAAGCGCTGGCGGGGCTTGAGGGCCCGCAGCCGGCCTTGCTGCACCCAGAAGCTGGCGTAGTGGTCTGGCAGGTAGCCGATGTAGCGCCCGGTGAGGATGAGAAACGCCATGCCTTCGCGGTCCGACGCGCTGGCCGTGCAGTGCAGCGCCTGGTAGTGGGCCTGGACATCGGCCGGCAGGCGGAAGGTTGGGGTGATGGCCTCCTGGCTGTTGAGCCTGTCGTCGTCTATCTGGTGATCGTCGGCGTAGAACAGCGGGTGGCCGACCGCGCAATACAGCAGCGAGCGCTCGCTATACAGCGGTTGGTATTCAAGGCCCGACAGGGCGATGGTCTGTGGCACCACGCCAACATGCAGGCTGCCGTCGAGCACGCCGTGCTCGACCTGGCTGGGGGCGATCATGCGGATGTTGATGCGCACGTCAGGGCCGCGGTCCTTGAGCTCGGCAAGCGCATGGGTAATGCGCATGTGCGGCAGGGTCACCAGGTTATCGGTCAGGCCGATGTTCAGCTCGCCGCGCAGGTGCTGGTGCAGCCCGTTGACCTCGGTACGGAAGCTCTCCAGGGCACTGAGCAACTGCAAGGCCGAATGGTAGACCTCGCGGCCTTCCTCGGTCAGCGAAAAACCGGCACGGCCGCGCTGGCACAGGCGCAGGCCCAGGCGCTGCTCCAGGTCGTTCATTTGCTGGCTGATGGCCGAGCGGCCGATCCCGAGTACGTTCTCGGCTGCCGAGAAGCCGCCGCACTCGACGACGCTGCGGTAGATCTTCAACAGGCGAATGTCAAAATCGCTGACTTGAGCGAGTGGGTCGGGGCGTCGGCTCATTAGTTTAGTGTTGCCCTATCTGAAGATTAGAAATGCAGGCTTTTTCAGACTTTATCGCCGTGCCAATTTAGCTGCAACAACATCCATCGTTGCCTAATCGTCTTCCGAGGAACCGCCGATGAACATGCCCGAAACCGCCCCCACCGGTATCGCCAGCCAGCTCAAGCTGGATGCGCACTGGATGCCCTACACCGCCAACCGCAATTTCCATCGCGACCCACGCCTGATCGTGGCGGCGCAAGGCAACTACCTTGTGGATGACAAGGGGCGCAAGATTTTCGACGCCTTGTCTGGCTTGTGGACCTGCGGTGCCGGGCATACCCGCAAGGAAATCACCGAGGCGGTAACCCGTCAGCTTGGCACCCTGGATTACTCCCCAGCCTTCCAGTTCGGCCACCCGCTGTCGTTCCAGTTGGCTGAAAAGATCACCGAGCTGACTCCGGGTGATCTGAACCACGTCTTCTATACCAACTCCGGTTCCGAGTGCGCCGATACAGCGTTGAAGATGGTGCGTGCCTACTGGCGCCTGAAAGGCCAGGCGAGCAAGGCCAAGATCATCGGCCGTGCCCGCGGTTACCATGGCGTCAACATCGCCGGTACCAGCCTGGGTGGCGTGAATGGCAACCGCAAGATGTTCGGCCAGTTGCTGGACGTCGACCATTTGCCGCACACCGTGCTGCCGGTAAACGCCTTTTCCAAGGGCATGCCGGAAGAGGGCGGCATCGCCCTGGCTGACGAGATGCTCAAACTGATCGAGCTGCACGATGCCTCGAACATCGCGGCGGTGATTGTCGAGCCGCTGGCGGGGTCGGCAGGTGTTCTGCCGCCACCGAAGGGCTACCTCAAGCGCCTGCGCGAGATCTGCACCCAGCACAACATCCTGCTGATCTTCGACGAAGTGATCACCGGTTTCGGCCGCATGGGCGCGATGACCGGGGCTGAAGCTTTCGGCGTAACGCCAGACCTGATGTGCATCGCCAAGCAGGTGACCAACGGCGCCATCCCGATGGGTGCGGTAATTGCCAGCACCGAGATCTATCAGACCTTCATGAACCAGCCCACCCCGGAATACGCGGTGGAGTTCCCCCACGGCTATACCTACTCGGCCCACCCTGTGGCCTGCGCCGCCGGCCTCGCCGCGCTGGACCTGCTGCAGAAGGAAAGCCTGGTGCAGGCCGCTGCCGAACTGTCGCCGCACTTCGAGAAGCTGCTGCACGGTGTCAAAGGCACGAAGAACGTCGTCGACATCCGCAATTACGGCCTGGCCGGCGCGATCCAGATCGCTGCCCGCGATGGCGATGCGATCGTGCGCCCTTATGAAGTGGCGATGAAGCTGTGGAAGGCGGGCTTCTATGTTCGCTTTGGTGGCGACACCCTGCAGTTCGGCCCAACCTTCAACACCCAGCCGCAGGAACTGGACCGCCTGTTCGACGCAGTGGGCGAGACCCTGAACCTGATCGATTGATCTTCGCGAATATGACGACAGGCGCGTGAGGTGATCACGCGCTTGTAACACCCCTCTTTTATCTGGAGTTATGCATGAGCATTGTTCAGCACCTGATCAACGGCGAGCTGGTTACCAAGGGTGAGCGCACCGCCGATGTCTTCAATCCGTCGACCGGCCAGGCCGTGCGCAAGGTCGAACTGGCCAGCCGTGCGACCGTGCAGGAAGCCATCGACTCGGCCAAGGCCGCGTTCCCGGCCTGGCGCAACACACCGCCGGCCAAACGTGCCCAGGTGATGTTCCGTTTCAAGCAACTGCTGGAGCAGAACGAAGCACGCATCTCGCAGATGATCAGCGAAGAGCACGGCAAGACTGTGGAAGACGCTGCGGGCGAGCTGAAGCGCGGTATCGAGAACGTCGAGTTTGCTTGTGCGGCGCCGGAAGTGCTCAAAGGCGAGTACAGCCGCAACGTGGGCCCGAACATCGACGCCTGGTCCGACTTCCAGCCGCTGGGTGTGGTTGCCGGTATCACGCCGTTCAACTTCCCGGCCATGGTTCCGCTGTGGATGTACCCGCTGGCCATTGCCTGCGGTAACGCGTTCATCCTCAAGCCTTCCGAGCGTGACCCGAGTTCGACCCTGTTCATCGCGCAACTGCTGCTGGAGGCTGGCCTGCCGAAGGGCATCCTCAACGTGGTGCACGGTGACAAGGAAGCAGTGGATGCACTGATCGAGGCCCCAGAGGTAAAAGCCCTGAGCTTCGTAGGTTCGACGCCGATTGCCGAGTACATCTATGCCGAAGGCACCAAGCGCGGCAAACGCGTCCAGGCGCTGGGTGGTGCGAAGAACCACGCCGTGCTGATGCCTGATGCTGACCTGGACAACGCCGTCAGCGCCCTGATGGGGGCTGCCTACGGTTCGTGCGGTGAGCGTTGCATGGCTATTTCCGTGGCGGTGTGCGTGGGTGACCAGGTTGCAGATGCGCTGATCGCCAAGCTGGAGCCTCAGATCAAAGCCTTGAAGATCGGCGCGGGTACGTCTTGTGGCCTGGACATGGGCCCGCTGGTAACGGCTGCTGCCCGTGACAAGGTGGTTGGCTATATCGACGACGGTGTGGCTGCTGGCGCCAAGCTGGTGGTGGACGGCCGTGGCTTCCGTGTGGCGGGTAATGAGGATGGTTACTTCGTGGGTGGCACCTTGTTCGACAAGGTCACCCCGGAGATGCGCATCTATAAAGAAGAGATCTTCGGCCCTGTGCTGTGCGTGGTGCGGGTGAACAGCCTGGAGCAGGCCATGCAACTGATCAACGATCACGAGTATGGCAACGGCACTTGCATCTTCACCCGTGATGGTGAGGCGGCGCGCCTGTTCTGTGACGAGATCGAAGTGGGCATGGTTGGTGTGAACGTGCCGCTGCCGGTACCGGTGGCTTATCACAGCTTTGGTGGCTGGAAGCGTTCGCTGTTTGGTGACCTGCATGCTTATGGGCCGGATGGTGTGCGCTTCTATACTCGCCGCAAGGCGATCACCCAGCGCTGGCCGCAGCGGGCTAGCCACGAGGCGTCGCAGTTTGCGTTCCCTAGCCTTTAAGGCGTGACGTGAAGCGGGGAGGCCGGAAGGCCTCCCCGTTTTCTTTTTGGGGCAGAAATGTCCGTCGTGAGGTTGGTGGTGGTGTTGGGATAGGCCTGCCGTGGTTTCTACGGCGCCTATGAGATCGAGCGCCGCCCGCGCGGCGCATCGCGACGCAAGGCCGCTCCTACATTTGTTTCGGGCCAGTGAGGCCTGTGGCATTGGCGCGCGACCGCCTTGTTCGTACGATGCGATATTGAGGCGGGCACCCAAGGGCCGCGCGCCAATCACACAGGAATAATTGGCCCGAAACAAATGTAGGAGCGGCCTTGCGTCGCGATGCGCCGCGCGGGCGGCGCTCGATCTCATAGGCGCCGAAAGGGTAATGGCGGGCACCTGTCAGCCTTGATGCG
>NZ_JABWRU010000033.1:0-36275 GCF_014269165.1 Pseudomonas sp. SWRI68
CCGGGGGGTGGGGGGGGTGTCGTGGGTGGGCGGTGGTGGGCCGCTGCGCAAGATCGGGTTGGGGTGCTTGGGGCCTTCACCACTGCGCAGCCAGCGGCGGTGTACGCAGAACAGGTCGGCCATTTCGTCGAGACGCGCCAACGGAACACCGCGCTTGAACCAGTTGTTGACGTGCTGGGGTGTGACGCTGCGCTGGGCGGCGAAATCGGAAGGGGTCAAGCCACATTCGTGAAGCAGGGCTTTGAGGCGGTCACCGGATGTGTTCATGGCCGCGAGTTTAGCGGCCGTGTGCCAGTGCGGATATGAACCGGGTGTTGATGCGCTTTGTGCGAAAAGTGCTTGGTTGTAGGGCGTTGCAGTAGGGCGGCGTAGGACTTTTTACTGGCCGAGCCATCGTGAGCGCATAAAAAACCCCGCCTGGGCGGGGTTCTTCAGCAATCGGTATCAGCCCTTGTAGGCAGCAACCGATTTGGTGATCGCGGCGCGGGCGGCGTCGGCGCCATCCCAGCCTTCGATCTTGACCCACTTGCCCTTCTCGAGATCTTTGTAGTTCGCGAAGAAGTGCTCGATCTGCTGGATCAGCAGGGCCGGCAGGTCGGTGTATTCCTTGACGTCGACATACAGCTGGGACAGCTTGTCGTGCGGAACAGCGATGACCTTGGCGTCGCCGCCGCCGTCGTCGGTCATGTTCAGGATGCCGACCGGGCGGGCGCGGATGACCGAACCTGGGGCAACCGGGTACGGGGTCACGACCAGCACGTCCAGCGGATCACCGTCGTCGGCCAGGGTGTTCGGGATAAAGCCATAGTTGGCTGGGTAGAACATCGGGGTAGCCATGAAACGGTCGACGAACAGGGTGTCGCTGTCCTTGTCGATTTCGTATTTGATCGGCGCGTGGTTGGCCGGGATCTCGATGGCGACGTAGATGTCGTTCGGCAGGTCTTTGCCCGCCGGAATCTTGCTGTAGCTCATTGGGCAGTGCCCCCGTGTTTGACCAAAAAGTGGCGGCGATTATAGGCACATTCCGCCAGGGCATGCCACGCCTGCCCTGATGTGCGGCCGCGTCAGGCGTGGCTTTCGCGGTAAGCGGGGTGTTCGGCCTGCAACCGGCCAAGGCGCGCCAAAGGGTCCTGGCGGTAGAACAGCGACAGTTGCTGGTACACCTGTGGGTAGGCCTGCTGCAGCAGGTCGGGGGCGCTGAAGAAATATTCGCTGGTGACGGCAAAGAATTCCGCCGGGTTTTCCGCCGCGTACGGGTCGATGGCGGTTTCGGCGTCGGGGTTGAGATCCAGCTGGCGATTGAGGTCGTCATAGGCCTGTTGCATGGCACTCGCCCATTCATCCACCGACATGCCGCTGTGCAGCGGCGGCAGGCCGTTGGCATCGCCGTTGAGCATGTCGAGCTTGTGCGCCAGCTCATGGATGACCAGGTTGTAGGCCTCCCACCCACCGCTGGCCAGCACACCGTTCCAGGCCAGAATCACCGGGCCCTGTTGCCAGGCTTCGCCGCTGTGCTCGCCGTCCCACACGTGCTCCACGCCGCTGGCGTCGCGGTGGCGCTGGGGGCTTTTGAAGTCGTCGGGGTAGAGGATGATCTCGTGAAAGCCCTGGTACCAGTTCAGCTCGCCCAAGTGCAGCAAAGGCAACTGGGCCTGGGCCGCCAGGAACAGGCGCTGCTCGTCGCTTGGCTCGACACCGGGCAGGGTGGTCAGGTGCTTTTCGTGCAGAAACAGGATGCAGGCTTCGCGCAACCAGTGGTCTTCTTCAGTGCTGATGCCGTCGAGTAACGGCAAGTGCTCGCGAACGGCCTGCCATTGCTCGGGGGCGATCGGGTAGCGCGCCAGGGTACGCTGGCGCCGCCAGGCGCTGAAAGACCACATGGCGGTGCTCAGTGCGCCTTGGCTGTACGGCCCAGGCGACCGCGCAGCAGGCCGAGCACCATCGGCACCAGCGACAGGAAGATGATGCCGACCACCATCAACGACAGATGCTGCTTGATGAACGGCACGTTGCCGAAGAAGTAACCCAAGGTCACCAGGCCACCCACCCACAGCAGCGAACCGGCGACGCTGAAACCCAGGAAACGCGGGTAGTGCATGTGGGCGATGCCGGCGACGAACGGCGCGAAGGTGCGCAAGATCGGCAGGAAGCGCGCCAGGGTCACGGTCTTGCCGCCATGGCGCTCATAGAATTCGTGGGTGCGCTGCAGGTAGTCGCGGCGGAATATTTTCGAGTTAGGGTTGTTGAACAACCGCTCGCCGGCCGTTCGGCCTATCACGTAATTGGTACTGTCACCCAGGATTGCCGCGGCCATCAGCAGGCCCGCCAGCAGCACCGGGTCCATGCCGCCACCGGCCGCCACGGCGCCGGCGATGAACAGCAGCGAATCGCCCGGCAGGAACGGCATCACCACCAGGCCGGTTTCGCAGAAGATCACGGTGAACAGGATGGCGTAGATCCAGGGACCGTAATTGGTGACCAGCAGATCGAGGTAAGCATCGAGATGCAGGATAAGGTCCAGCGGGTTGAAATCCATGTACAGCACCTGTGTTCTTGGGCGTAGGCTCAGTTACCTGGGGATGGGTAAACTTTCACACATGACAAGTGGGCCATTATACGGCGAAGTGAGGATCATGCCCGGGGAGTTTGTAGCGGGGGGTTACCGGAGGCGGCATGGCCTGCACTGGCCGCTTCGCGGCTGAACCCGCGAAGCGGCCGGAACAGGTCAATCCGGCTGGATCGGCAGGATGTAGCTCTCGAACTCGGTGTCCTTGCGAAACCCGATGGACGCGTAGGTCTTGCGCGCCGCCTCGTTATTGGCGCTGGTCGAAACCCGCATGCGTACGGCATTGGTCTCTTTGGCCATCTTCTTCGCTTTGCGCATCAGGTGATCGGCCACCAACATGCGCCGCGAGTCCTCGGCCACGTAGATGTCGTTGAGGATCCACACGCGCTTGAGCGACAGCGACGAAAAGCTCGGGTACAGCTGGCAGAAGCCCAGCAGCTTGCCGTCGTCGTCATCGGGCAGTGCCAGATAGATCACCGACTCATCGCGTTTCAGGCGTTTTTCCAGAAAGCTGCGCGAGCTGTCCGGGTAGGGCAATTGCCCATAGAACTCGCGGTATTTGACGAACAGCGGGGTCAGCAGGTCGAGGTGTTCCAAGGTTGCCTTGATGATACGCATGTGCGGCCCTCAGGATCCATTTGGGGAAACAGCGGTTTGCAAGTCGCGCTCGACAGCATGCTGCCCAATGCGGGCGAGAAGCGCAATCCGCCTTCCGTGACATGATTTTTAATCTTTTCCGAGTAGGAAGTTTCCTTTTTGGCTGGCGGGGGTATCGCTCTCGAGGCTATGGACCTCGGCTTCGTCCTTCAGATTCACCCCGGAAAGCTGCCGGCGACAGGCCTCACGCATCAAGTACAGCAGGCGGTGGGCCGCCATGCCGTAGCTCAGGCCTTCCAGGCGCACGTTGGAGATGCAGTTGCGGTAGGCGTCAGTCAGGCCGACCCGTGGTGCGTAGGTGAAATACAGGCCGAGGCTGTCGGGCGAGCTCAACCCCGGGCGTTCGCCGATCAGCATCACGGTCATGCGTGCGCCGAGCAACTCGCCCACCTCGTCGGCCACCGCCACCCGGCCCTGCTCCACCAGCACCACCGGGGCGCTGGTCCAGCCGTCGGCTGCGGCCTGTTCCTCGAAACGGGTCAAAAAAGGCAAGGTGTGGCGGTGCACGGCCAGGGCTGAGAGGCCGTCGGCGACCACGATGGCCAGGTCGACGCCTCCCGGGTTGGCCTCGGCATGCTGACGCAGGGCCGCAATCGAGTCTTCGTTCAGCCGTCGCCCCAGGTCGGGGCGTTGCAGGTACTGGTCGCGGTCGCTGGCGGCGCTGTGCACCACCAGGCTGTCGCGCCCGCGCTCAGTAAGTTGGGCCGTCAGCCCCGCATGGTCGAACGGCAGGTGCACGGCATCGCGGGCTTGCGCGTGGGCGAACTGGAAGTCCAGTTGCGCACCGGTCGGCAGGCTGGTGCCGGCGCGGCCCAGGGCAATACGGGCCGGGGTCAGGGTGCGCAGGGCCAGCCAGGGGTTGTCGGGGGTTGCTGTGCGATGGTCCATGGTCATCCCTATGCAAGCTGCGCCAAGGCCTGGCGGAATGCCGGCGGCAGGTTTTCACCGAAGCGCACCCGGCCATCGGCCTGGGTAAAGATGCCGGTACGCGCCAGCCATGCCTCGAATTCCGGGCCGGGCTTGAGGCCCAGGGTCTGGCGCGCATACAGCGCGTCATGGAACGAGGTGGTCTGGTAGTTGAGCATGATGTCGTCGGAGCCTGGGATACCCATGATGAAGTTGATACCGGCCACGCCCAGCAGGGTGAGCAGGGTGTCCATGTCGTCCTGGTCGGCTTCGGCGTGGTTGGTGTAGCAGATGTCGCAGCCCATGGGCACGCCAAGCAGCTTGCCGCAGAAATGGTCCTCGAGGCCGGCACGGATGATCTGCTTGCCGTTGTACAGGTACTCGGGGCCGATGAAGCCGACCACGGTGTTGACCAGAAACGGCTTGAAATGCCGGGCCACGGCGTAGGCGCGGGTCTCGCAGGTCTGTTGGTCGACGCCATGGTGGGCATTGGCCGACAGGGCGCTGCCTTGGCCGGTTTCGAAGTACATGAGGTTTTGCCCGAGGGTGCCGCGCTTGAGCGACAGGCCCGCTTCGTAGCCTTCCTGCAACACGTTGAGGTTGATGCCAAAGCCGGCGTTGGCTGCTTCGGTGCCGGCGATCGACTGGAACACCAGGTCCAGCGGTACGCCCCGGTTGATCGCTTCGATCGAGGTGGTGACGTGGGTCAGCACGCAGGCCTGGGTGGGGATGTCGTAGCGCTGGATGATGGCGTCGAGCATCTCCAGCAGGGCGCAGATCGAGGCGATGCTGTCGGTGGCCGGGTTGATGCCGATCATGGCGTCGCCGTTGCCGTACAACAGGCCGTCGAGAATGCTGGCGGCAATCCCGGCTGGCTCGTCGGTTGGATGATTGGGCTGCAGGCGGGTCGACAGGCGCCCACGCAGGCCCATGGTGCCGCGAAAACGGGTGACCACGCGGATTTTCTGCGCCACCAGGATCAGGTCCTGAACGCGCATGATCTTCGACACCGCCGCCGCCATCTCCGGTGTCAGGCCCGGTGCCAGGGCACGCAGGCTGTCTTCGTCGGCCTCCTCGCTGAGCAGCCAGTCGCGCAGGCCGCCCACGGTCAGGTGGCTGACCGGCGCGAAGGCCTGGGCGTCGTGGGTGTCGATGATCAGGCGGGTGACCTCGTCCGCTTCGTAGGGGATCAGCGCCTCGTTCAGAAAGTGCGTGAGCGGGATGTTGGCCAAGGCCATCTGCGCGGCGACCCGCTCGCCGTCATTGCTGGCGGCGACCCCCGCGAGGAAATCCCCCGAACGTGCGGGGCTGGCCTTGGCCATCACGTCCTTGAGGCTGTCGAAGCGGTAGACCAGGTGGCCTACCGTGTGTACGAAACTTGCCATACAGATTCTCCAGAGCGCCGCGGGGCTGGCCCGCGGCGGGTGTCGGCGATCAGTGCAGGGCCTCTTCGGCCTTCTGGATCGCGGCGAATTCCTCTTCCGGTGTGCCCGCTACCAGGTGGTGGCGGCTGTAGAAAGCAAAGTAGGCAATTAATACTCCATAGATCACCGCAGCGCCAATCACAACCCGTGGGTCGACCAGGAAGCCCGCCACCACGGCGATGCACGCCAATACCAGGGCGACGCCGGAGGTGAAGATGCCGCCCGGCGTGCGATACGGCCGTTCCATTTTCGGCCGGCGGATACGCAGGGTGATGTGCGCAGCCATCATCAGTACGTAGGACAGCGTCGCGCCGAACACCGCGACCAGGATCAACAGGTCACCCTGGCCGGTCAGCGACAGGCCGAAACCGATGAGGCCGGGGATGATCAGCGCCAGTACCGGTGCCTTGCTCTTGTTGGTTTGGGAGAGCTTGCGCGGCAGGTAGCCCGCACGGGACAGCGCGAAGATCTGCCGTGAATAGGCATAGATGATCGAGAAGAAGCTGGCGATCAGGCCTGCCAGGCCCACCAAGTTGACGAAGCTGCCCATCCAGGTGGAGCCGCCATAGGCTTTGGACAGTGCCTCGACCAGCGGGTTGCCCGAGGCCTTGAGTGCTTCGGAACCCGCAGCGCCAGGGCCGACCACCAGAATCAGCAGGGCGAAGGCCAGCAATACCAGCATCGCGCCGATCAGGCCGCGTGGCAGGTCGCGTTTCGGGTTCTTGGTCTCTTCGGCGGCCAGTGGCACACCTTCGACAGCGAGGAAGAACCAGATCGCATAGGGGATCGCGGCCCACACGCCGACATAGCCGAACGGCAGGAAGCTGCTGGCGCCTGCGGCGTCCGTCTTGGCGATGTCGAACAGGTTGGCTGCATCAAAATGGGGCACCATGCTCACCAGGAACACGGCCAGGGCAATGGCGGCGATGGCGGTGATGATGAACATCAGTTTCAGCGCTTCACCCACCCCGAAGATGTGGATGCCGATGAACACGATGTAGAAGGCCAGGTAGATGACCCAGCCGCCGATGCCGAACAGCGATTCACAATAGGCGCCGATGAACACGGCGATGGCGGCCGGGGCAATGGCGTATTCGATGAGGATGGCCGTACCGGTGAGAAAGCCGCCCCAAGGGCCGAATGCGCTGCGGGCGAAGCCGTAGCCACCGCCTGCGGTGGGGATCATCGACGACAGTTCGGCCAGCGAGAAGCACATGCACAGGTACATGGTGGCCATCAGCAGGGTGGCGAGGAACATGCCGCCCCAGCCGCCTTGGGCCAGGCCGAAGTTCCACCCGGCGTAGTCGCCGGAGATCACATAGGCGACCCCAAGGCCGACCAGCAACACCCAGCCGGCGGCGCCTTTTTTCAGTTCACGTTGCTGGAAATAGTCTGAACCGACCTTTTCGAAGTCGACGGAAGAGCCTGCCGGCGCATTGCCGGAATGATCGCTGGGCATAGTTTCACCTGTTGTTTTTCTTGGTGGCCGGAGGGGTTCCGGCCGATGGTGATGGGTACTGCAGGAAGCGAGCCATGGAGCTACAAGCCGCAAGCTACAAGGCTCAAGAAAAAGCAGTTGGGTGCTGTACCCGCTGTTTCTTGCAGCTTGTAGCTTGCAACTTGAAGCTGTTTTTCTAGAAGAAGCCCAGCGGGTTGATGTCGTAGCTCACCAGCAAGTTCTTGGTCTGCTGGTAGTGATCGAGCATCATCTTGTGGGTCTCACGGCCAACGCCGGACTTCTTGTAACCGCCGAACGCGGCATGCGCCGGGTACAGGTGGTAGCAGTTGGTCCACACGCGGCCGGCCTTGATGCCGCGGCCCATGCGGTAGGCGCGGTTGATGTCGCGGGTCCACACGCCGGCACCGAGGCCGAACTCGGTGTCGTTGGCAATCGCCAGTGCTTCGGCTTCGTCCTTGAAGGTGGTGACGCTGACCACCGGGCCGAAGATTTCCTCCTGGAACACCCGCATGCGGTTGTTGCCCTTGAGCAGGGTCGGCTGGATGTAGTAACCGGTCGACAGCGCGCCTTCGAGTTTTTCCACCTTGCCGCCGGTCAGCAGCTCGGCGCCTTCTTCTTTGGCGATTTCCAGGTAAGACAGGATCTTCTCGAACTGTTGCTGCGATGCCTGGGCGCCGACCATGGTGTCGGTGTCCAGCGGGTCGCCGCGCTTGATCTGCAGGACCTTCTTCATCACCACTTCCATGAACTGCGGGTAGATCGACTCCTGCACCAGCGCACGCGACGGGCAGGTGCACACTTCGCCTTGGTTGAAGAATGCCAGCACCATGCCCTCGGCGGCCTTGTCGATGAAGCTTGGCTCGGCCTGCATGATGTCTTCGAAGTACACGTTAGGCGACTTGCCGCCCAGTTCGACGGTGGACGGGATGATGTTCTCGGCAGCGCATTTCATGATGTGCGAGCCGACCGGGGTCGAGCCGGTAAAGGCGATTTTGGCGATACGTTTGCTGGTAGCCAACGCTTCGCCCGCTTCGCGGCCATAACCCTGGACCACGTTGAGCACGCCTTTGGGCAGCAGGTCGCCGATCAGTTCCATCAGTACGGTGATACCCAGCGGCGTCTGCTCGGCGGGTTTGAGCACCACGCAGTTGCCTGCGGCCAGGGCCGGGGCGAGTTTCCACGCGGCCATCAGCAGCGGGAAGTTCCACGGGATGATCTGCCCGACCACGCCCAGTGGCTCGTGAATGTGATAGGACACGGTGCCTTCGTTGATCTCGGCGGCGCCGCCTTCCTGGGCGCGGATGCAGCCGGCGAAGTAACGGAAGTGATCGACCGCCAGCGGGATGTCGGCATTGAGGGTTTCGCGGACCGGCTTGCCGTTGTCCCAGGTTTCGGTAATGGCCAGCACTTCAAGGTTCTGTTCGATGCGGTCGGCGATCTTCAGCAGAACATTGGAACGGTCCTGGACCGAGGTGCGGCCCCAGGCGTCGGCGGCGGCGTGGGCGGCATCCAGGGCCTTGTCGATGTCTTCGGCAGTGGAGCGGGGAAACTCCGCGATCAGCTTGCCATTCACCGGGGAGGTGTTTTCGAAGTACTGCCCCTTGACCGGTGCTACGAACTCACCACCGATGTAGTTGCCGTAGCGGCTCTTGAAGGAAACCTTCGCGCCTTCGGTACCGGGATGTGCGTAACGCATGGTGTGTCTCCTGGCTATTGTGTTTGTTAGGGAGTTGAGAAGCGTAGAGCAAAGGTTGGGCCAGTGTTTTCAGGGCCATCAAAATCAACCACTTGGGGCGGTTTTGTGAAACACGCCGGCCACCGCTGCGCCAGGGCTGGCACGGCCCGGGTGACACTTTGTACCGTTTGCGACACGCAGCGGTACGCTGCATTGCAAAGCCCCGCCGGGTGGAGGATGCTGGCTGAACGCTCTATCTGCGGAGAACGACAACAAATGCAGAGCAACCACCTGAGTCGCCATGCCCAGCAAGTGCACACCATTGCCCATGGTGAAGCTGGGGAGGGCGGCAGTGACCCGGCCATCGCGCGTTCCTGGCTGCGCTGTCTTGAGGAGCACCACCTCGACCCGACGCTGATCGAAGCCCCTGTGGTGCTCGAGCACGGGCGCCTGCTGGAAAGCCGCGAGCGCCTGCGTCAGGTGCTGAAAATTGCCGACAGCGAGATGAACAGCCTGCATCAGCAGCTCTCTGGCGCCGGCCATGCGGTGCTGCTGACCGATGC
Organism: Pseudomonas sp. SWRI68; assembly: GCF_014269165.1. Taxonomy (NCBI): domain Bacteria; kingdom Pseudomonadati; phylum Pseudomonadota; class Gammaproteobacteria; order Pseudomonadales; family Pseudomonadaceae; genus Pseudomonas; species Pseudomonas sp. SWRI68. Next base: position 9,251 of record NZ_JABWRU010000033.1, read on the forward strand.
CCGCGGGGTGATCCTCAACTGTGTCAGCGCACCCACCGAGCGGCGTATCTTCGAGCGGGCGGGGTTGTGGCTGGGCGCAGATTGGAGCGAGGCGCGCGAAGGCACCAACGGCATCGGTACCTGCCTGGTCGAGCGCCAGGCACTGACCATTCATCAGCACGAGCATTTTCGTGGCCGCCACACCGGCCTGACCTGCTCGGCAAGCCCCGTGTTCGACCCGCATGGCGATCTGTTGGCGGTGCTCGACGTGTCGTCGGCGCGGCCGGATGTCTCGCGTCAGAGCCAGTTCCACACCATGGCCCTGGTCAACCTGTCGGCCAAGATGATCGAGAGCTGTTACTTCCTGCGTCATTTCGAACAGCAATGGCTGCTGCGTTTTCATCTGCACGCCGAGTCGGTCGGCTTGTTCAGCGAGGGCTTGCTGGCCTTCGAGGCTGATGGGCGGATCTGCGCGGCCAACCAGAGCGCGCTCAACCTGCTGGGTACCGTGCGCGGGGGCGTGCTGGGCAAACCGGTGGAGCGTTTTTTTGCCTGCAGCCACGACGAACTGTTCAGCCGCGCCGTACCCGGCGGCAGTACCGTCTGGCCGTTGCACACGCGTGACGGCCGCCAGGTGTTCGCCAGCCTGCGTGGCCAGGCGCGCACGCCGGTGTGGTCGGTGCCGCTCGGCCACCCTCGGCCCCCGCGCGAAGCAGAACCCGGTATCTGCCTGCTCGACCCGGCGCTGCAAAATGACTTTCGCCGCTGTGTGCGGGTGTTCGAACGTGATGTGCCGCTGCTGCTGCGCGGCGAGACCGGTTGCGGCAAGGAGGCGTTCGCGCAGGCGGTGCACCAGGCCAGCCAGCGATGCGGCAAACCGTTCGTGGCGGTCAACTGCGCCTCTATTCCGGAGAGCCTGATCGAGAGCGAACTGTTCGGTTATCGCGGTGGCAGCTTTACCGGCGCGCGCAAGGAAGGCATGCGCGGCAAGCTGTTGCAGGCCGATGGCGGCACGTTGCTGCTGGACGAGATCGGTGACATGCCGCTGGCCTTGCAGACGCGGTTGTTGCGGGTACTGGAAGAGCGCCAGGTGGTACCGATTGGCGGCGAGCCCCAGGCCGTGGACGTGCGCATCGTCAGTGCGACCCACCGCGACCTGCTGGAGCGGGTGGCGCAGGGCACGTTCCGCGAGGACCTGTATTACCGCCTCAATGGCCTGGAAGTGGCCCTGCCGGCGGTGCGCGAGCGCAGTGACAAGGGCCAGTTGCTGGACTTTCTGCTGCATCAGGAAGCGCAGGGGCAGCCCGTGCAGCTCGAGCCTGATGCACGGCACGCGTTGCTGCAGTTCCCGTGGCCCGGCAACGTGCGGCAGATGCGCAACACACTGCGCACCCTGGTAGCGCTCTGCGATAACGGCCGCATCGAGTCTGCCGACCTACCGACCATCTTCCACAACACCGCCCCCCCATCTTCCGCGACTACTGCATACCCCGATCGCAACCCAAGCCCGCCGCTACAAGACGCCGAGCGCCAAGCCCTGCTGACGGTACTGGAGGCAAACCGCTGGCACTTGACCCGCGTCGCCGAGCATCTGGGCATCAGCCGCAATACCTTGTATCGAAAACTGCGCAAACACGGCATAGCACGGGCCGGCTGAGCGAAACAGCGGGTGCGATTTCCTGCGCCCTGGGCTACCCTGCCTCGATGTTTTGCGAGGTCGACCATGCATATTCACATTCTCGGTATTTGCGGCACGTTCATGGGTTCCCTGGCGGTGCTGGCCAAAGCGCTTGGCCACCGCGTCACCGGCTCCGATGCCAATGTCTATCCCCCGATGAGCACCCAGCTCGAAGCCCAGGGCATCGAGCTGACCCAAGGCTATGACCCGGCTCAGCTAGACCCGGCACCCGACCTGGTAGTGGTCGGCAACGCAATGTCGCGGGGCAACCCGGCGGTGGAGTACGTGCTGAACAAGGGCCTGCCCTACGTCTCTGGCCCGCAGTGGCTGGCCGACCACGTGCTGCAGGGCCGCTGGGTACTGGCCGTTGCCGGTACCCATGGCAAGACCACCACCAGCAGCATGCTGGCCTGGGTGCTGGAGCACGCCGGCATGAGCCCGGGGTTCCTGATTGGCGGTGTGCCGCAGAACTTCTCGGTGTCGGCGCGCCTGGGCGACACCCCGTTCTTCGTGGTCGAGGCCGATGAGTACGACAGTGCGTTCTTCGATAAACGTTCGAAGTTCGTCCACTACCACCCGCGCACGGCCATCCTCAACAACCTTGAGTTCGATCACGCAGACATCTTCCCTGACCTTGCGTCCATCGAGCGGCAGTTCCACCACCTGGTGCGCACTATCCCGAGCGAAGGCCTGGTGATTCACCCCACCACCGAGCAGGCGCTGGAACGCGTCATCGGCATGGGCTGCTGGACCCCGGTACAAACCACCGGTGAAGGCGGGCAGTGGCAGGCGCGCCTGCTCAGCGCCGATGGTTCGCGCTTTGAAGTGCTGTTCGAGGGCGAGGCCCAGGGCGTGGTCGACTGGCCATTGACCGGGCAGCACAACGTCGCCAACGCCTTGGCCACCCTGGCCGCCGCGCGCCATGTAGGCGTGGTGCCAGCCATGGGCATCGCCGGGCTGAGCGCCTTCAAGAGCGTCAAGCGGCGCATGGAGACGGTCGCCGAGGTGCAGGGCGTGACCATCTATGACGATTTCGCCCACCACCCGACCGCCATCGCCACCACCCTCGACGGCCTGCGCAAGCGTGTGGGCGAAGCGCCGGTGATCGCGGTGATCGAGCCGCGCTCCAACTCGATGAAGCTGGGCGCCCACCGTGACGGCCTGCCGGAAAGCGTCAACGACGCCGACCAGGTGATCTGGTACGCCCCGGCCAACCTGGGCTGGGACCTGGCCGCCACGGCAGCGCAGTGCAAGGTGCCGAGCGTGGTTGCCGACAGCCTGGAGGCGATCATCGAGCGCATCAAAGGCCAGGCCCGCCCCGGCACCCACGTGGTGATCATGAGCAACGGCGGCTTCGGCGGCCTGCACGGCAAGTTGGCCGAGGCGCTCAAATGAACGGGCCGCAGCGCATCACCCTGGCCATGACGGGCGCCTCTGGCGCTCAATATGGCCTGCGCCTGCTCGACTGCCTGGTGCGTGAGGACCGCGAGGTGCACTTCCTCATTTCCAAGGCCGCGCAGTTGGTGATGTCTACCGAAACCGACGTGTTGCTGCCGCCCAAGCCCCAGGCGATGCAGGCGTTTCTGACCGAGTACACCGGCGCTGCCGATGGGCAGATCCGCGTGTATGGCAAGGAAGACTGGATGTCGCCGGTGGCCTCGGGCTCCGGCGCGCCGGCGGCGATGGTGGTGGTGCCATGCTCTACCGGCACCTTGTCGGCGATTGCCACCGGTGCTTGCAACAACCTGATCGAGCGTGCCGCCGACGTCACCCTCAAAGAGCGCCGTCAGTTGATTCTGGTACCGCGCGAGGCGCCGTTCTCGACCATTCACCTGGAGAACATGCTGAAGCTCTCGCAGATGGGCGCGGTCATTCTGCCGGCGGCCCCGGGCTTCTACCATCAGCCACAGACCATCGACGACCTGATCGATTTCGTCGTAGCGCGCATTCTCAACCTGCTGGACATCCCCCAGGACATGCTGCCGCGTTGGGGCGAGCATCACTTAGGGGCGGATGATTGAAACGCGCACTGTCGGGGCTGGTGGCGCTGACGCTGCTGAGTGGATGTGCCACGGTGCGCACGCTGGATGCCAACAAGCCGGGCGCACCGGTGGTGTACGCCGGCACCCGGTTGGACCTGTATGTGATGAATGGCGGGTGCTGCCCGAAGGATCACTTCGGGGCTGAGGCCCCGGGATACCCAGGGTTGGACCTGCCCGGCAGTATGTTGCTGGACACCCTGCTGCTGCCGTTATCACTGCTGACGGCAGCGGGGGTCGGCTTCCAGGCTACCGGCGGCCTTTGATTGCCTACGCTATATCTTGCCCAGCCGGCGCAGTTCATCCGACTCGATGACCCGCACCCCGTCTTCTTCCTCCAGCGCCAAGCGCCATAGCGCCCGTGCCAGTGTGCAAGCCTCGATACCCCGGTACTTGCCAGGTATCAGCTTGGAAAACGGTGAAATCAGCTGTTCGCCGAGCCGAGGCTCGATGCGGTCCCCTAGCAGCAGCGAGGGCCGGACGATGGTCAATTGCGGCCAATCCTGGGCCTTGAGCGCTTCTTCCATTTCGCCCTTGACCCGGTTGTAGAAGATCGATGACTTAGGGTCGGCGCCGAGTGCGCTGACCACCAGCAGATGCCGCGCACCCAGCTCGCGGGCACGTTTGCTGAAGGCCACCACCATGTCCAGGTCCACGGCGCGGAACGCCGACTCGGAGCCAGCCTGCTTGAGTGTGGTCCCCAGGCAGCAATAGGCGATATCCACCCGCCCCGCCAGCTGCGGTAGGAACACCGCCGGGTCACCCACCGGGTTTTCCAGGTGTGGGTGTTCGGCCAGTGGCCGGCGCGTAGGCGCCAGTACCCGGCTGATGGTCGGCTCGTTGAGCAGGCGGTCGAGCAGGTGTTCACCCGTCAGACCCGTGGCACCGGCAAGCAGGACATGCTGAGGCGTCAAATACATGATGTCTCTCCCTTGTTACACACAAGCTTAGTGGTTGGTCGGCTTTTTTGCCTGCTCCTCCACGGTGGCCTGTGCAGCATTGCGTAACGCTTCTTCGGCCTGTTGCCGTCTTAGATGCTGCCAGTGTGCCAGTACGGCTGGCGGCGCCCAAAGCTGCGGTTCCGAGGCCTCGAAACCTTCCTTTTGTTCTCTTTCGGCAACGCTGGCGCGCGCCAGTTCAAACGCTTGTTTCAGGTCGTCGGTCTGGTTCAGCGCTTCGGCGAACAGGGCATCGCCAAAGTAGGTGAAATCCGCTTCTTCCGAGCAGCCGAAAGACACCCGGTCGGCGCGGGCGGCGGTGATGATCACCGTGCGATCATCCTTGAGCGGGGCGATATAGCCCCCTGAATAGCAGGCGGAAATGACGATTATCTTGTCGCGATCTTTCAGCGGTGCCAGGGCACTGGCCAGCTCGTCGGCGGGCAGGTCGGCCAGTTGCAGGCGCGGCTGGTCGAGCACCAGTTGGTGGTCCTGGCTGCCGTGGCTGGTGAGGTAGATGAACACCAGGTCCTCGGGGCCGCTGCGCTCGGCCAAGGTGCGGGCGGCGCGGGTGAGGTTCTCGCGGGTGGCCATGGGGCGGCTGGCCATATGGTCGCGGTGGTTGACCAGCGTGACCTGGCCGCGGGCGCCAAAGCGGACCTTGAGCATGTTGCTGACATAGTCGGCTTCGCGCAGAAACACGCTTTGCTGGCCGTCGCCGGCCACTACCAGGCTGTACAACTGGATCGCCGGCGCGGTGTGCGGTACCCGCGCCAGCGCGTCTTCAAGCAGATGGCCCTGGTTGAGCAGGGCCAGGTCCAGCGGGTCGGGCAACAGCGCGCCCTTTTCGTCGCGCACGCGTACGCCGTTGACCCAGGTGCCGCCCTCGACTTTGCCGTTGGCCAGGGTCAGTCGGCCGTAGCCGTGGTAGGCATCGTTTTCGAAGCCACCGGTGTACTTGCTGCCGTCAGCCAGCTGCAGGCTGCCCTGGCCAGACAGGTGCCAGTCGACGAAACCGCCCTTGTAGTGGCTGCCATCACTGCCGAGCAGTTCGCCCTCGCCAATCAATGAGCCGTCCTTGAACGCGCCGATCCAGACGTCACCGTCGGCGCTTTCATAGCGCCCGCGGCCTTCCAGGCGGTTGTCCTTGAACTCGCCGATGTACTGTTCGTCGTCGACGCTGTCGTAGGTGCCGCTGCCTTGCAGCAGGCCATCGACGAAACGGCCGCTGAACTGGTTGCCGCTGGCATCGCTGCGCACCCCGGCACCGTTCGGTTTGCCTTTGGCGAAAAGGCCCTGGTAGCGGCTGCCGTCGGCCAGCTCCAGCTCGCCCGCGCCTTCGTACTGGTCGTCCTTGAACTGGCCGCGGTAGGTCTGGTCGGCTTGCTTGAGGGTGCCTTCACCGTCGCGCCGGCCGTGCTTGAAAGTACCGGCATAGTGGCTGCCCGGCGTGGTCAGGTCACCCAGGCCCTGGAACAGGCCCTCGGCGAACTGGCCCCGGTAGACTTCACCGTTCTGGCCGTGCCACTCGCCCTGGCCATGCCACTGGCCATCCTTGAAGCCGCCGGCGTACCAGCTGCCGTTGGGGTAGTCGATGCGCCCCTCGCCCTGCAGCAAGCCGTCAACCACCTCACCTCGGTAGCGCCCGCCGTCGGGCAGGCGTGCGTCCGGAGGCAATAGCGATTCGCCATCTCCGCACGCGGCTAGCAACAGGACCAAGGTGATGGGGAGCAATGGACGCATGGTGGAGACCGGGCAATAGGTCTGCCGAGTATGACGCAGAATCTGGGGGTGAGACAGACACACATGCCCTGTGGGCGCGGGTAAACCCGCTCCCACAAGGGTGTGCAACAGGCTTTCTGCGTGGGGAGATCAGCGCCCGCCCGGCGACACGATGATCTTCACGTTCTCCTCCTTGTTGTTGACCAGTTCTTCAAAGCCCAGCTCGACGATCTGCTCCAGCCCGATCCGGCCCGTCACCAGCGGTCGGATATCCAGCCTGCCGTCAGCGATAAAGGCGATGACATCGGCAAACTCCCCGTTGTAAGCCAGCGCCCCGAGCACCTGCTTCTCGGTGGACACCAGCTCGAAGAAGTTGAACTCGCTGGGCTCTTCGAAAATCCCCACCAGCACGCATTTGCCCGCCTTGCGCAGGGTGTCGATGGCCAGTTTTGCGGTGTGCTTGTTGCCGATGCACTCGAAGCTCACATCCGCGCCAAGCCCGGCAGTCAGTGTGCGGATTTCTGCCAGGGCATCGCACTGGCTAGGGTCCAGCACGACGCTGGCGCCCACTTCGAGAGCCTTGGCCTTGCGCGCCGAAGACATCTCCAGGGCGATGACCTTCGCCGCGCCTGCGGCCTTGGCGCACATGATGGTGCACAGGCCGATGGTGCCCGCGCCAACCACCACCACGGTTTGCCCAAGCAGGCTGCCGGCTTTTTTCACGGCGTGCATGCCGACCGCCAACGGTTCGATCAGCGCGCCGGCTTCTGGCGGGAAGCCCTGTGGCAGTCGGTACAGCAAGTTGGCAGGGACGTTGACGCGTTCTGCGAATGCGCCGTTGTTCATCAGGCCGGTAAAGGCCAGGCGCTCGCAGATGTTGTACAGCCCATGGGTGCAGTAATAGCACGTGCCGCAGTGCTGGCAGGCGTCCGCCGCCACCGGGTCGCCGACCGCAAAGCCCTCGACGCCTTCGCCGAGTTTGGCGATTTCGCCGCAAAATTCGTGGCCGAGGATGCATTGCCCCTGAATGCCGGTCAGCGGGTGGGGCGCGTCCACCGGAATGAACACCGGGCCGGCGAGGTATTCGTGCAGGTCGGAACCGCAGATGCCGCACCAGTCCACTTTGATCTGCACCCAGCCAGGCGCGGGGTCGGCAGGCAAGGGCACCTGTTCGACGCGGATATCGTGACGGCCATGCCAGACGGCAGCGCGCATGTGGGTGTGGCTCAGGTCATTCATTTTTGTTGTCTCCAGGCTCACGCGTAAGGTTCAGTGCTTGCGCAGGAAGGCGAGCAACTGCTGGTTGACCTGTTCGGCCGCCTCCATCTGCACCATGTGGCCAGCATCTGGCAGCACCAGTACTTCGGCCTCCAGCCCATCTGCATGGCTGGCCGGGATGATCGCGTCCTTCCCGCCCCAGATCACCAGCGCCGGGTGCTGCCCCAGCACGCCCCGCAGGTCGTGGCGCTGCTGGTCGCTTTCGGCAATGGCCGCCCCCAGCTGGCGCAATGCCGCGTCGACGCCTTCCAGCCGCTTGAACTTGAGCATGTCCTCCAGCAACTGCCGGGTAACCAGCGCCGGGTCGGCAAACAGCTGCACCATCTGCGGCTTGAGTGCATTGCGGTTGGCAGCGGCCACGAAGCCTTGCAGGTACTGGCCGTTGATCGCTGTGCCCAGCCCGGCACTGGCCACCAGGCTCAGGCTTGCCACCCGCTGCGGCGCCAGGCGTGCCACGTTGAGGCTGACTGCGCCGCCCATCGAATGCCCGGCCAGGTGGGCCCGGGGGATCTCCAGGTGGTCGAGCAGTGCCAGTACCGCTTCGCTAAGTTCATCCAGGTCCCCGCGTTGCAGCGCCTTGGCCGACTCGCCATGCCCGGGCAGGTCGAGCGCGATGACGCGGCGCTCGGCGGCCAGCGCCGGGTGGTTGAACAGCCAGTTGTTCAAATCACCGCCAAAGCCGTGCACCAGCACCAGCGGCGTACCGCCTTCGCCCAGTTCGAACCAGCGCAACAGGCGGCCGCCCACTTCGGCTTTTTGCGGGGCTGGGCCCTGCGCCTGGTCTGCGCCACCTTCGGCTACGAACTCGGCCTGGAAGCGCTGCACCACGGCGTCGATCTCGGCCTCGTCGGCTTCGCCTTCGACCACCACCGCCAGCAGCGCACCGACCGGCAGGGTTTCATCCGGCTTGGCCACCAGGCGGCGCAGTACACCGCTGAAGGGGGCTTCGACGCTGCTGCTGATCTTGTCGGTCTCGACGTCCAGCACTTCGTCGCCCTTGCTGATGGCGTCACCTTCCTGCTTGAGCCAGGTATCCACCCGGCCCTCGGTCATCGACAAGCCCCACTTGGGCATGGTCAGCGTATGGATCTGGCTCATGCGGCGCTCCTTGCGGCTTCGATTACCTTGCGCACGGCGGCCTCGATTTTCGCCGCGTCGGGGATGTACAAGTCTTCCAGGGCGTCGGAGAACGGCACCGGCGTATGCGGCGCGGTGACCATCTCGATCGGGCCCTTGAGGGCGCCGAAGGCTTTTTGCGCCACCAGTGCACTGATGTCGGTGGCCATCGAGCAGCGCGGGTTGGCTTCGTCGATCACCACCAGGCGGCCGGTCTTCTCGACGCTTTCGAGAATGCTGTCTTCATCCAGCGGGCTGGTGGTGCGCAGGTCCAGCACTTCGCAGTCGATGCCCTGGCGGGCGAGGTTGTTGGCGGCCTCCAGGGCCACATGGACCATGCGCCCATAGGTCACCAGGGTCACATCGTCGCCGTCGCGCAGGAAGTTGGCTTCACCGAACGGCACCGTGTAGACCTCTTCCGGCACTTCGCCCTGCATGCTGTAGAGCAGTTTGTGCTCGCAGAAGATCACCGGGTCGTTGTCGCGTATCGCCTGAATCAGCAGGCCCTTGGCATCGTAGGGCGAAGAGGGGCAGACCACCTTCAGCCCGGGGATGTGCGTCCACAACGAGGTGAGCATCTGCGAGTGCTGGGCCGCCGCGCGCAGGCCGGCGCCGTACATGGTGCGCATCACCAGCGGGGTCACCGCCTTGCCGCCGAACATGTAGCGAAACTTGGCGGCCTGGTTGAGGATCTGGTCCAGGCAGCAGCCGGCAAAATCCACGAACATCAGTTCGCACACCGGGCGCAGACCTTGGGTCGCCGCACCCACGGCGGCGCCGACATAGCCGATCTCGGACAGCGGCGCATCCAGTACCCGGCCTGGGAACTGGTGGTAGAGGCCTTTGGTCACGCCCAGCACGCCGCCCCAGGCATCCTCTTCGCCGGGGGCACCGGCACCGCCGGCGACGTCTTCACCGATGATGAACACGGTGCTGTCACGGCGCATTTCCTGGGCCAGGGCTTCGTTAATAGCCTGCTGGTAGCTGATCTTTCTTGCCATGGTGATTCTCCTCTTGTTCTTTTAATCCGCAGCTCAGGGGTAGCTGACGTAGACATCGCTGAGCAGGTCGGCGGGCTGTGGCTTGGGATCGGATTTGGCACGGCGCACGGCGTCTTCGATCAGGTCTTCGACACGGGCGTCGATGGCGTCCAGTTGTTCGGCACTGAGCAGGCCGGCGCGGGTGGTCTTGTTGCGGAACTGCATCAGGCAATCACGGGTTTCGCGCAGGTTCTTCACTTCATCCGGGGCGCGGTAGGTTTGCGCGTCACCCTCGAAGTGGCCGTAGTAGCGGCTGAGCTTGACCTCGATCAGCGAGGGCCCTTGCCCGCTACGCGCCCGTTCGATGGCGGCGCCGGCGGCCTCGTACACGGCGAAGAAATCGAAGCCGTCGATGGTCACACCCGGCATGCCGAAACCGGCGGCGCGGTCGGCAATGTGGTCGCAGGCCACCGACCAGTTCGAGGCCGTTGCCTCGGCGTAGCCGTTGTTTTCGGCGACGAAGATGCATGGCAGGTTCATGATCGCGGCCATGTTCATGGCTTCGAACACGGCGCCCTCGTTGGAGGCGCCGTCACCGAAGAAGGCCACCGACACGTCATCGCGGCCCTTGAGCTTGGCGGCCAGGGCAGCACCGGCAACCAGCGGCGCACCGGCCCCGACGATGCCGTTGGCGCCGAGCATGCCCTTTTCCAGGTCGGCAATGTGCATCGAGCCGCCCTTGCCGCCGCATACGCCCGTTCTCTTGCCGTAGATCTCGGCCATCATGCCGTACACATCCACGCCCTTGGCGATGCAGTGGCCGTGCCCGCGGTGGGTCGAGGCAATGCAGTCGCTGTCGCGCAGGTGGGCCATGACCCCTGCAGCGGAGGCCTCCTCGCCAGCATAGAGGTGGACGAACCCGGGGATCTCGCCGGTGGCGAACTCCACGTGCAGACGCTCTTCGAATGCGCGGATGGTGCGCATCACCTCATAGGCATGCAGCAGTTGTTCGGTACTGAGTTGATTGGACATCTTGTTGTTCTCCAGGGTTGTCTCAACACGCGGTTGCAGGGTGTAGCCGGTGGCCGCGCGGGACGGCCAGCAGGTGATGGCGGGCGGCGTGGGCCAGTACGGCCTCTACGTCCACGGTCAGGGGGCCTTGGTGGTCCAGGGTGATGCTGGGGGTGTCGTGTTCGGCGAATTCGATCTCGCGTTCGCCGTCCAGGGCCAGGGTGCCGCTGGCCAGGCTCAGGCGATGGGCGACACCGGGCGTCAATGGGCCGCTGGCGGTGATGCCACAGCCTTGCAGCACACCGGGCGCCAGCGGTGCGAGCAGGGCCTGTTCGGCGTCAGGGTTCAGGCGTACCCAGGCGCCGTGAGCATCCAGGCGTGAAACCGGGCACCACAGGCCGCACAAGGCGGACAGGCCAATGGCGTGGGGTTCGGCGAAGCAGGCGAATACTTCGCTGAGGTCTTCGCTGCGGCTCAGGGCCCGGGCGCCGATGAAGCGCTGGGGCGACACGGCGACTTCCACCAGGGCCCATTCGGCCAACTGCTGCTCGGGCACCTTCACCAGCAGGCGCTTGTTGCGGCGCAAGCCGATGCTGGCAGGTACCCGGCCGCTGGCGAGCAGGCCGCCGGCCAGGCCGGCGCTGGTGGCTTCGCGCAATTCAGGGAAGGCATTGTTGGTGCCGGTGGACAACGTCAGCAGTGGCGTGTCGCCGGCCTCGGCAGCAACGGCTTTGTGGGTGCCATCGCCGCCAAGTACCGCGATCATCGTCACGCCTTGCTCGACCATGCGCCGGGTGGCCAGGCGGGTATCGGCAACGGTCTGGGTCAACGGCAGGTCGATGATCTGGAGGGTTGGCCAGTGCTGATCGCGAGCGCCCGGGCCTTGGCTGGCCTTGAGCACGGCGGCGGCGATGCCGGTCATGTCGGTGGGCAGCAGAACCTTGCCAATGCCGGTGGCACCGAAGGCGGCGAGCAGGCGCTGGATCGCCGAAGCCTTGTCGGTGCTCGAATAGAGCCCGGCACTGGCAGTCAGGCGGCGCAGGTCGCGGCCAGAGGCAGGGTTGGCAATGATCCCGACAGTTGGGGTGGGTTGCGGCATGGCGCACCTCATATTCTTGTTTGCCATGGGCACAGCAAGGTGGGTGCCAGCTTTGCTCGGCAGGCCTGAAGTGGCCGCCTTAGAGCGGTTGCGGGATAGCACCAGGCATGTGCCGGGCGGCCCCTGCGAGACGCCGCGTGCCGCGCCGGGGCCGTGTTTGCCGAGACGCTGAGACGCAGCGTCTCAAGCCAACCGGTAATCACACAGTGCTTGTCGGGGCATGCCTGGAAGCGCTTAATGGCCGCACAACGACAAAAACAGCAACGAGAACCGGAGGGCCTGAATGCTTGCCGCGAACTCCCGAGCCCATGTCGACTGCGTCAGCCGGGTGCTGAAAAACGCCGATCGCCTGCCCCAGGCGCCGGTGCCGCCGCTGATCCTCGACTCCTGGCGCCGCTCCATGGACCTGTATCGCCTCGATCCAGGCTCGCAGCAGGGGCCACGTATCCTTTCCCAAAGCCTGCTCAACGAATGCCGCGAACGCGCCGAGCTGTTCTTGCGCATCGCCAGCGATGCGGTGGCGCGGCTGCATGAACGGGTGCGCGGCGCCGACTATTGCGTACTGCTTACCGATGCCCAAGGGCAGACCATCGATTACCGGGTCGAGTCGGCCATCCGCAACGACTGCCGCAAGGCCGGGCTGTACCTCGGCACGTGCTGGTCGGAGGGCGAGGAGGGCACCTGTGGGGTGGCGGCGGTGCTGACCAGCAAGGCGCCGGTCACGGTGCACAAGCGCGATCACTTTCGCGCCGCCTTCATCGGCCTGACCTGCACCGCGGCGCCGGTGTTCGACCCGCTCGGCGAGCTGCTTGGCGTGGTGGATGTGTCCGCCTTGCAGTCCCCGGATGATCGCCGCAGCCAGCACCTGATCCGGCAGTTGGTCGAGCAGACTGCGCGCGAGATCGAAAACGCGTTTTTCATGCACAGCGCCCAGGGCCATTGGGTCATGCGTGCGCATGGCACACCGGGCTACGTCGAGAGCCAGCCGGATTACCTGCTGGCCTGGGATGCCGACGGCCGTCTGCAGGCGCTCAACAGCCTGGCCCGCCAGCGGCTGGTGGAGCGCCTGGGCCGCTTGCCCGAGCATATCGGCGAATTGTTCGACCCGGGCCAACTGCGCTGCATCAACGAGGCCTCGGCGCAACGCCTGCCTGGCTGGGGCGAGCTGTATGGCCGGGTCAGCGCACCGCAACGGCGCCCGCAAGCGCAGCGGTTGCGCCAGGCGCAGGATGCGCGCATCGAGCAGCACTTGCGCCTGGCCACGCGGGTCAAGGACTGCAACCTGGCGGTGCTGGTGCAGGGTGAGACAGGCGCCGGCAAAGAGGTTTTCGCCCGTCAGTTGCACCAGCAAAGCCTGCGGCGTGAAGGGCCCTTCGTCACGCTGAACTGCGCAGCCATCCCCGAGAGCCTGATCGAGAGCGAGCTGTTCGGTTATGTGGCCGGGGCGTTCACCGGGGCTTCCAGCAAAGGCATGCAGGGGCTTTTGCAGCAGGCTGATGGCGGCACGTTGTTCCTCGACGAGATCGGCGACATGCCGCTGAATCTGCAGACCCGCCTGCTGCGTGTGCTGGCCGAGGGCGAGGTGGCGCCACTGGGGGCTGCGCGGCGTGAGCGGGTGGATATCCAGGTGATCTGCGCGACGCACCGGGATCTGGCGGCGATGGTGGCGGACGGGCGTTTTCGCGAGGACCTGTATTTCCGCCTGGCCAACGCCAGGTTCGAGTTACCGCCGCTGCGGGATCGGGAGGACCGGTTGGGGTTGGTTCATCAGTTGTTGGCCGAGGAAGCGGAGGCGTGCGGTGTCGAGGTGATGCTGGCGGATGATGCATTGCAGGCGCTGTTGCTGTATCGCTGGCCGGGCAACTTGCGCCAGCTTCGCCAGGTGTTGCGCTATGCCTGTGCGGTGAGTGAAGGCGGCTGGGTCACGCTTGAGGATTTGCCGCAGGAGGTGCGTGGCGATGCGTTGCCCTCTGGCGACCGTGGCCTTTCCAGCCCGGCGCGGCAGCTGTTGCTCGATGCCTTGATCCGGCATCGCTGGAAGCCGGCGGATGCGGCGCGGGCGTTGGGGATTTCGCGGGCGACGTTGTATCGGCGGGTGCATGAGCATCGTATCGAGATGCCGCGGATGAAAGGGTGAGATCTCATAGGCAACACACCCCTCAAGGCATGCACCTATCAGCATCACCTACTTCCTGCAGCCAATAAAAAACCCCGGAACAAGTCCGGGGTTTTCATCACATCACACTACACAATCACTCCTGGCTAGCCAGTTTGTGCTCGAGGTAATGAATGTTGACGCCGCCTTTGCAGAAACCTTCATCACGCACCAGGTCGCGGTGCAGTGGGATGTTGGTCTTGATGCCGTCGACGACGATCTCGTCCAGCGCATTGCGCATGCGCGCCATGGCTTCTTCGCGGTCCTTGCCGTAGGTGATCAGCTTGCCGATCAGCGAGTCGTAGTTCGGTGGAACCGAATAACCGCTGTACAGGTGCGAATCGACGCGAACGCCGTTGCCACCCGGTGCGTGGAAGTGCTTGACCGTGCCTGGGCTCGGGATGAACTTCTTCGGGTCTTCGGCGTTGATCCGGCACTCCAGGGAGTGACCACGGATCACCACGTCTTCCTGGCGGAACGACAGCTTGTTGCCAGCGGCGATGCTCAGCATCTCCTTGACGATGTCGATGCCAGTGACCATTTCCGACACCGGATGCTCAACCTGTACGCGGGTGTTCATCTCGATGAAGTAGAAGTTGCCGTTCTCGTACAGGAACTCGAAAGTACCCGCACCGCGGTAGCCGATTTCGATGCACGCATCGACGCAACGCTTGAAGACTTCCTGACGGGCCTTCTCGTCGATGCCCGGTGCCGGCGCTTCTTCCAGTACCTTCTGGTGACGGCGCTGCAGCGAGCAGTCACGGTCGCCCAGGTGGATGGCGTTGCCCTGGCCGTCGGACAGTACCTGAACTTCCACGTGACGTGGGTTGGTCAGGAACTTCTCCAGGTAGACCATCGGGTTGCCAAACGCAGCACCGGCTTCGGTACGGGTCAGCTTGGCCGAGGAAATCAGGTCCTCTTCCTTGTGCACCACACGCATGCCGCGACCACCACCGCCACCGGCGGCCTTGATGATCACCGGGTAGCCGACGTCACGGGCGATTGCCAGGGCGACTTCTTCGTCTTCCGGCAGCGGGCCATCAGAGCCCGGTACGGTCGGAACGCCCGACTTGATCATCGCGTCCTTGGCCGAAACCTTGTCGCCCATCAGGCGAATGGTGTCAGCTTTCGGGCCGATGAAGGCGAAACCGGATTTTTCTACCTGCTCGGCAAAGTCGGCGTTTTCAGCCAGGAAGCCGTAGCCCGGGTGGATCGCGGTGGCGCCAGTGACTTCGGCGGCAGCGATGATCGCCGGGATGTGCAGGTAGGAACCTTTGGAGGGCGCAGGACCGATGCAGACCGACTCGTCTGCAAGACCCAGGTGCATCAGTTCGCGGTCAGCCGTGGAGTGCACGGCGACGGTCTTGATGCCCAGCTCTTTGCAGGCACGCAGGATCCGCAGGGCAATTTCCCCGCGGTTGGCGATCAGGACTTTTTCGAGCTTCGCAGACATCGTTGGCTCTCCGCGGTTCAAACGATGGTGAACAGCGGCTGGTCAAACTCAACCGGCTGGCCGTCTTCTACCAGGATGGCGTCGATGACACCGCCGAACTCGGCTTCGATGTGGTTCATCATCTTCATGGCTTCGACGATGCACAGGGTGTCGCCCTTTTTCACCGACTGGCCAACTTCAGCGAAGTTCGGCGAGGTTGGCGATGGTTTGCGGTAGAAGGTACCAACCATCGGCGAACGCACCACGGTGCCTTTCAGGGCCGGGGCAGCGGCTTCGGCGACCGGGGCAGCAGCAGCGGCAGCGGCCGGGGCAGCTACAGGTGCGGCAGCCATCGGGGCCGGTGCGTAGAACTGCTGAGCTGCTGGGGTCTTGCTGTGACGGCTGATACGGACCGACTCTTCGCCTTCCTTGATCTCCAGTTCGTCGATGCCAGACTCTTCCAGCAGTTCGATCAGTTTCTTGACTTTACGGATATCCATTAATCATCAACTCCCAAGGTTCGGTCAGGGGGCGTAATTGAAAACGTGTCTAGAACGTTTCTCTCAAACCCCGGCCCACTTAGGCCAGGGTCTCTGTCATCAGGGCTGTGCGTTGGCAGCCAGTTGTTCCAGCGCGGACTCCAGGGCCATGCGATAACCGCTGGCGCCCAGGCCGCAAATCACCCCTACGGCCACATCGGAAAAGTAGGAGTGGTGGCGGAACGCTTCGCGTTTGTGCACGTTGGACAGGTGCACTTCGATGAATGGGATGCTCACCGCAAGCAATGCGTCACGTAATGCGACACTTGTGTGGGTGAAAGCAGCCGGATTGATCAGGATGAAGTCCACACCCTCGTTGCGTGCGGCGTGAATACGGTCGATCAGTTCGTATTCGGCATTGCTCTGCAGGTATTGCAGATGGTGGCCTGCGGCGCGGGCACGTTGCTCCAGGTCCTGGTTGATCTGGGCCAGGGTCACGGCGCCGTAGTGGCCCGGCTCGCGGGTACCGAGCAGGTTGAGGTTGGGGCCGTGAAGCACCAGTAGCGTAGCCATCTGCGGATTCCTTGGATTTGTAGGGCAATTCGACACAGCGCGGCGAGTGTGCCGCAAAGCGACGGCAAGTGTCCAGTTCCCGGCAATAGCCAGCACGATGTCCGAGATTCGCGCGAAGTATGTGACCGGATGATTAAATCCGGTCACTGTGCAGAGGATTTTCTGCGGCCCGCCGGAAGTTATAGACCGAGTTTGCCGCGCACGCGCGCCAGAACCTCGGCAAAATCGCCGGCGTTTATCTCGCCAATGACCCGATCGCTGGTCATTTCGCTGCCGTTCGCTGCAAAGAACAGCAGCGCGGGCGGGCCGAACAGTTGGTAGCGATCGAGCAGGGTGCGCTGCTCGGCATTGCTGTCGGTGATGTCGAAGCGCAGCAGCTTGAACGCGCCCAGCTGCGCTTGGACCTGCGCGGCGTTGAGCACTTCGTGCTCGATCACCTTGCAGCTGATGCACCAGTCGGCGTACCAGTCGAGCAGCACCGGCTGGCCGGCGGCCTTGGCCTGGGCCAGGGCGGCGTCCAGCGCGGCGGGGGTAGTGATGGTCTGCCAGGCATCTGCGGGGGCGGTAGGGCCAGCACTGCCAGCAGCCACGCCGGGCGCCGGCAAGGGGCGCAGCGGGTCGCCCTGGCCATTGAGCGCCCCGTACCAGCAGGCCAGGGCGTACACCAGCAAGGCCAGGCCCAGCAGTTGTGCCAGGCGCTGGCGCGGGGTTTTGATAACGAACTCCACGGCGCCGAGGAACACCGCCACACCGCCGGCCAGGAAGCCGACCAGCAGCAAGGTCAGCGGCCCGGGCAGTACGCGGCTGAGCAGGCCGATGGCCAGGCCCAGCAGCAGCACACCGATGGCGTTTTTCACCGTGTTCAGCCACGGGCCGCTCTTCGGCAGCCAGGCCGCGCCGCCGGTGGCCACCAGCAGCAGCGGCGCACCCATGCCAAGGCCCAGGGCGAACAGCTTGAGCGCACCGCCCAAGGCATCACCACTGGCGCTGATATAGAGCAGGGCACCGGCCAGCGGTGCCGACACACAGGGCGACACCAGCAGGCTGGAAAGTACGCCCAGCACCGCTGCGCCGAGCAACGAGCCACCCTTGGTGCGGCTGGCGACGTTGTCGAGGCGGTTGCTCAAGGCTTGCGGCAGCTTGAGCTCGAACAGGCCGAACATGGCCAGGGCGAACACCACGAAAAACAGCGCGAAGGGCACCAGCAGCCAAGCTGACTGCAGGCGCGCCTGCAGGTTGAGGCCGGCACCGAACAGGCCCATCAGCGCGCCCAGTGCCGCGAAGCTGACCGCCATCGGCAGGATGTACGCCAGTGACAGCGCCAGCCCGCGCAGCCCACCGACCTGGCCGCGCAGGACCACGCCCGAGAGAATCGGCAGCATCGGCAGTACGCAGGGGGTGAAGGTCAGGCCGACGCCGGCGATGAAGAACAGCAACAGCGATTTCCAGTTCCAGCCCTGTTCACCGGCCGCCGGCGCAACAGCGGCGGCACCGCCTTCGCCGTCGATGCTCAGGCGCTCGGTTTCCGGCGGGTAGCACAGGCCCTTGTCGGCGCACCCCTGGTAACCCACCAACAGGGTAAACGCGCGTGAGTCGGTGCGGGGTAGTTCGATGTCGAGCACACCGTGATACACCTCGACGTCACCGAAGAATTCGTCGTGCTTGGCTTCGCCCTTGGGGATGTTGGGCGTGCCCAGGGCCACGTCGGCCGGTTCCGTGCGGAACTGGAAACGGTGGCGGTAAAGGTAGTAGCCGTCGGTGGCGACGAAGCGCAGTTTGATGTGCTGGGCGTCGGCCTGGATCAGGCTGAGCTTGAATGCTTCGTGAACGGGCAGGAAATCTGCGGCGTTGGACAAGGAAGCGGCGCCGAGGGTGGCGCTTGGGCGGTTGTCGAGCAGGCCCGTAGCGAAGGCAGGGCTGGCCAGCAGCAGGAACAGCAGGAGAAACAGGCGGCGCATGGCGGACTCGCGAGGTGGAACGTGCTGGGCATGATAACGGAGTTGGTCTGGATTTGGCGTGTGGCGTCTGGGCGAGCGACACATGGCCGCTGTTGCTTGTATCGCCTGTACCGGCCCCACAGGCAGACGATCAGACCCTGAACGCACGCACAGCCGTGCTCAGCTCGCTGCCCAGGTTCAGCAATTGCTCGCCTTGCTCGCGCCCCTCGCCAATGCGCTGCAAATTGTCCTCACCCAACGCATGAATCCGCTCGCTATGGTCGCGAATCTCGCTCACCGCGCCGCTCTGCTGAGCCGTGACATCGGCAATGCGCACTGCGGTATCGGCAATGGTGCCAATGGCGCGGACAATTTCGTCCAGCGCGCCGTCAGCGGCCTGGGCCTGGCTGGCAGTGGCCTCGGCATGTTCGAGTTGCGCCCGCATGCCCGCCACCGAGCCCTTGGCCGCCTGCTGCAAGCGGTCGATCAGCGCCTGGATCTCGCCCGTCGCACCGGTGGTGCGTTGTGCCAGGGAGCGCACTTCGTCAGCCACCACGGCAAAGCCGCGGCCCATTTCGCCGGCGCGCGCAGCTTCGATCGCGGCGTTGAGGGCCAGCAGGTTGGTCTGCTCGGCAATCGAGCGAATCACCGTCAACACACCACCAATGGTGGCAGACTCTTCGGCCAACTGTTCGATCATGCGGGCATTGCCCTGCACCTCGTCGACCAGCTCACGCAAACCGGACAAGCTCTGGCCGATCACCGCCTGGCCGCGTTCCACCGCACGCCCCGCATCATGGCTGGCGTCGGCGGCGGCGCTGGCATCGCCGGCCACTTGCTGGATGGTGGCCTCCAGTTCAGCGAGCGCGTCGCGGATCTGCCCCGTATCGCCGGCCTGGCGCTCGGCCCCGTCGTGCAGGGCGGCACTCATGCCGGCCAGGGCGTGGCTGCTGCCGGCCACCTGCTCGGCGTTGTGGCGCAGGGTGCCGACCAGGGCCACGAGGTACTGGCGCAGGCGGTTGAGCGATTCCTGTATGTCGTGCAGCTCGCGGTTGGTCTTGCCCAGGGCGATGGGTTCGGCGAAATCGCCCTCGGCCCATTGCGAGAGGGCCGGAGCCAGGCTGGTCAGGGTTCGCGCCAAGCGCCGCTGCAGGGTGTCGATGAGCAGGGCGATCAGCAGGATCAGGCCGATCATCAGGCCTTGGCTGATACGCACTTCGGCGGCGATCCGGGCATGCTCGCCGCGGACCTGCGGCTCAAGCCCGGCGATGGCCTGTTGCACCGCTTCCAGGCGCTGGCCCGCGCTGGCGGCCAGGGCGGCGCGGCGTTCGATCTGCTCGCGGGTGCGTTGCAGTTCGGCCGGGTAGCGATTGAGCAGGCTTAGCAGTTCGCGCTTGAGGCCGACGGCGATGTCTTCCTGCTGCTCGCTGGCTTGGGTCTGCAGGCCCATCATGGCGGCGAAATCGTCGGCATTGGACTCGGCCGCTCGGGTCACGCCAAGCAACGGCAGGCTGTCGATGGCCTGGGCCTGGGCGCGGATCAGTTGCAGTTCGCGCTCCACTTCATCGGCCAGTTCAGGGCGGCCACTGCTGACCAGCTTGTCGCGGGCCAGCGACAGGCGCCCGAGGTGCACGGTGGCGTCGAGTAGCGGCAGCAGGTAGCGGTCGGCCTCGGCACTGCTGCTGTCCCGGGCGTAGCCGGCCAACTGTTCGAAGTTGGCCCCCAGTTCGCGCTCGGCCTGCAACAGCAGCGCTTGCGGGTCACCGGCCAGCTTGCCGGCCGCCAGCAGTTCGTCGGCGGTAAAGGCCTGCAGGCTGTCGAGGCTGGGGCGCAGTGTGCCGGCCAACGCCTCGGGCCATTCGGCCAAAGCCGCTTGCAACTGCTGGTTGGCCTCCATGGCGGCGGCGTGGCGCAAGGCGTCACCGCTGCCCAGGTAGGCCTGGATGTTGCGCGCAGCCTGGTTCTGGAACTGCTGGGACAGGCCCAGGTAGCGCTCCATCATCTGATAGGGGCGCTCCAGGGCACGCTGCGACCACCACAGGGTCGCGCCCAGGGCGATGCAGACGGTCACCAGCAACAGGGTGTTGAAATTGGTCAGCCACTTCAGGCGCATAGCCGCGAACTTCCTGCGGGGAGTGGGAGAAGTAAGCGCCTGAAGTTATTGCGGTTTTGTTACGCAGTGATGACGGCTGGGGCTCGCTGTGAGAAATAGATGGCATTTGGCCTTTATCGGCCCCTGCAAAGGCCTAGGGTTCGACCCGCACCACGCAGTTACGCCCCGCATGCTTGGCCCGGTACAACGCCTCGTCAGCCGCACTGGCCATGGTCAGCGCATCCAGCTCATCGTCCAGTTGCACCACGCCTGCGCTGAACGTGCAGTTCAGGTCACGCGGCTGCGCCGGATAAAGAATTTCGGCAAACCGCCGCCGGATCTCGTCCAGCACCTTGTGCGCGGCATCCAGTGCGGTATTGGGCATGACGATGGCGAACTCTTCGCCACCATACCGGCCAATGAAATCGGTCTTGCGCAGCCGTTGCTTGAGGAACAGTGCCAGGCTCTTGATCACCCGGTCGCCCATCGGGTGCCCGTGGCGGTCGTTGATCTGCTTGAAACGGTCGATATCGAGCATGGCGAAGCTCAGCGGCTGCTGCTCGCGCCGGGCGCGGTAGCTACAGTCTTCGAGCAATTGCAGGATGTGGGTGTGGTTGTACAGCCCGGTGAGGCTGTCGCGGACCATGCGTGACTTGAGGTGGCGGGCTCGGGCGGCGCGGTTGCGCACGGTGGTGATCAGGTGGCGCGAGCGAAACGGCTTGGTCAGGAAGTCATCGCCGCCCTCGCTCATGGCATCGAGCTGCTTGTCCAGGTCGTCCTCGGCCGACAGGTAGATGATCGGCACACTGACGTAGCGGTCATTGTGGCGGATCACCTTGGCCAGCTCCGGGCCGGTGCAGGCCGGCATGTAGAGGTCGAGGATGATCAGGTCGGGCTGGAAGTCGGCCAGTTCCGCCATGGTGCGGATCGGGTCGGTCAGGCTGCGGGTGATCATGCCCGCGCTGGCGAGCACGCGCTCGGTGTGCAGGGCCTGGGTGCGCGAGTCGTCGATGATCAATACCCGCAACGGGTCGTGCGGGGTCGCGCTGGTCAGCAGTTCGACCTTTTCCAGCAGGCTGGAGGCTTCCAGCGTGCCGGTGAGGAACTCCTTGCCGCCGGCGCGCACCGCCGCCAGGCGGGTAGGGGTATCGGTTTCGTGATGGCTGAAGAACAGCAGCGGAATGGGCTGCGGCAAACCCTGCTGGGCCTGGGCCTGAGCTTGGGCTGCCAGGAGCAGGCCCTGGCCGCTACCGGTGAAGTCCACGTCCATGACGATGGCCGAAGGCGGGCATTCACTGAGCGATGCGTGGAAGGCATCGGCACTGAACAGGGGCTGCACGCCAAGGCCGAAGAACTCCAGCTGTTGGGCCAGGCGCTGGGCACGCTCGTGGTCCTGCAAAAGGATGTACACCGGCTTGCGCAGGGGCAGCGGCACCTGGTTGAGCGGGTCATCCTTGCGCAGGCCGGTACGCGACAGGTGCTGGGCGGGGCACTGCTGGCTCGGATCGACTGCTTGGCTCATGTCCTGGCTACTTTTGGGTGGGTGGTATGCAGGTTCGATGATGGCTCTATGCTAGCAGCTCTTTACCTTTGGGTGAGTGCCCTCCATCAACAAAGGGTTTAGAACGAATATTCAGTTACCGACCCACTGGTCGCTTATGCGTACGGCAGTGTCTGCTTTATAGTGCAGCGACGCGGGCTTGCCGTGGCACCCTGGCGCACGCCTGTGGTCAAAGCCCCTGAACCGTCGAGACTGATTAAGGACAATGCCATGCTGGACTGGAAAAACCGCGAGGCCAAAGCCGAACCCCGCGAGCGTGTTGATGGCCGTGGCGCCGCCGCCCGTAGCTACCTGGGCGGGCTCTGGAGCCGTGCTCTGGGTACCCTGATCGGCCTGTACCTGTTGGTCTGCATCGGCCTGGGTTGGTACTGGAGCCAGGAGCCGGAGCTGTTCCCGGTGCAGCAGAACGCCCAGACCGCGGCCGAGCGCAATGGCCAGCAGATGGTGGTCGGCTACACCACCATCGAAACCCTCAAGACTGTCGCCGGTACCCTGCTGAACAAGCCGGGCGGTTACATCTCCAACGACCGCTTCCCGCCGGGGCTGTGGATGGACAACATGCCGAGCTGGGAATACGGCGTGCTGGTTCAGGTCCGCGACCTGTCCCGTGCCCTGCGCAAGGACTTCGCCCGTTCGCAGTCGCAGTCCACCGAAGACGCCGACCTGGCCAAGGCCGAGCCGCGCTTCAACTTCGACAACAAGAGCTGGATCCTGCCGTCGAGCGAGTCGGAATTCGAAGAAGGCATCAAGTCGCTCAACCGCTACCAGACCCGCCTCGCCGCTGGCGACAAAGGCGCGATCTTCTACACCCGTGCCGACAACCTGAATAACTGGCTGGGCGATGTGGCCACCCGCCTGGGTTCGCTGTCGCAGCGCCTTTCGGCCAGCGTTGGCCGGGTCAAGCTCAACACCACCCTGAAGACCGAGTCGGTGCAACCTGGCCAGGCGCCGCAGGTTGACGAGGAGGTGGTCGAAACCCCATGGCTGCAGATCGACAACGTGTTCTATGAGGCCCGTGGTCAAGCCTGGGCGCTGTCTCACCTGCTGCGTGCCATCGAGGTCGACTTCGCCGACGTGCTGGCGAAGAAGAACGCCACCGTTAGCGTGCGCCAGATCATCCGTGAGCTGGAAGCCTCGCAGGAAGCGCTGTGGAGCCCGATGGTGCTGAATGGCAGCGGCTTTGGCATGTGGGCCAACCACTCGCTGGTCATGGCCAACTACATCTCCCGCGCCAACGCTGCGGTCATCGACCTGCGTCAGCTGCTGTCGCAGGGCTGATCGTGGTCATCAGCACCAAGGAGGCCGCCCACCGGGCGGCTTCCGACCGTGAGCTGGTCGCCTGGGTCGACGAGGCCGATCAGGTACTGGGTGCCCTGCCCAGGGCTGAGCTGCGTGAGCGCGGCCTGATCGGCCGTTGCACGTTCATCTTGCTGTTCAATGGCGCCGGTGAGTTGTGCGTGCACCGGCGTACTTTGAGCAAGGCGCTGTACCCTGGGTACTGGGATGTAGCTGCAGGCGGCATGGTGACGGCGGGCGAGGGGTATGCCGAATCGGCAGCCCGGGAATTGGCCGAAGAGCTGGGTGTCGATGGCGTTGCGTTGCGCTTTCATGAGCGCTTCTACTTCGACCAGCCTGATAACCGCTTGTGGTGTGCGGTGTATTCGGCGGTGTCCGATGCGCCTTTGCGCTTGCAGCCGGAGGAGGTGAGCGAGGCGCGGTTCATCAGCCTGGAGCAGGCCCAGGCAGAAAGCCTGGGCATGCCGTATTGCCCGGACTCGTTGGCGGCGTTGCAGCGGTATAGAGCCAGTCTGTAGGTGCGGGTTTAGCCGCAAGAGGCCGTCCCAGACACCTGCGTTTCATGGCAAGGGCTACGCCCTTGTTCGCGGGTAAACCCGCTCCTACACAAGCCCCCGATTTATCGTTACACTGCGCGCCCTTTTCGGGCTGCCGCAGGATCTTGCGGCAGTAGCGCCGCCCCTGCCAGAGTGGGGCTTCGCGGTCGGCTCCCGCCGACCAGTTTTTGTCCTCAGCACAGAGGAACAAAAGTGGCCAAGAAAGCTTCTTCCTTCGCCGCCCTTGGCGGTCTCGTTTACTCCACCGATGCCGGTCGGCACTGCCCCGACTGTGGCCAGCCGGTGGATGCCTGCACCTGCAAGCAGCACATCGTCCCCGAGGGGGATGGTATTGCCCGTGTGCGCCGTGAAAGCAAAGGCCGCGGTGGCAAGACCGTGACCACTGTCACCGGCGTGCCGCTGCCCCTCGATCAGCTCAAGGAGCTGGCCACCACGCTCAAGCGCCGCTGCGGTACTGGTGGCGCCTTGAAGGACGGGGTTATCGAGATTCAGGGCGACCATGTCGAGCTGTTGATCGGCGAGCTGACCAAACAGGGTTTCAAAGCTAAAAAGTCCGGCGGCTGAGGCCAGCGCGCGATTTTTTGCCCAGTGCTTTCTAAACTCGTTCCTGTTGGCAGGGTCAACCCCTGAACCGGACGAACCGTCATTTTCAGCTTTTACACTGCGCCGGCCCTTTTGTTGGGGCAGTGTCTTCGACTTATCTATAGGGGACTTGAATGTCCGTACGACGCACACGCAAAGACGATGGTAGCCAATGGACCGTGGCCGACAGCCGCAGTGTTTACGGCATCCGCCATTGGGGCGCTGGTTATTTCGCCATCAATGAAGCCGGGCGCGTCGAAGTGCGCCCCAATGGCCCCCAGAGCGCGCCGATCGACCTGTTCGAGCAGGTCGACGAGCTGCGCCAGAGCGGCCTGTCGTTGCCGTTGCTGGTGCGCTTCCCCGATATCCTGCAAGACCGCGTACGCCAGCTGACCGGTGCGTTCGACGCCAACATCGCGCGCCTGGAGTACCAGAGCCAGTACACCGCGCTGTACCCGATCAAGGTCAACCAGCAGGAAGCGGTGGTGGAAAACATCATCGCCACCCAGAATGTCTCGATCGGCCTTGAGGCCGGCTCCAAGCCTGAGCTGCTGGCGGTGCTGGCGCTGGCGCCGAAGGGCGGCACCATCGTCTGCAACGGTTACAAGGACCGCGAATTCATTCGCTTGGCGCTGATGGGCCAGAAGCTGGGCCACAACGTGTTCATCGTCATCGAGAAGGAGTCCGAGGTCGCCCTGGTGATCGAGGAGGCCGCCGAGCTGAAGGTGAAGCCGCAGGTGGGCTTGCGTGTGCGCCTGTCTTCGCTGGCTTCGAGCAAGTGGGCGGACACCGGTGGCGAGAAGTCCAAGTTCGGGTTGTCTGCCGCCCAGCTGATTTCGGTGGTGCAACGCTTCCGCGATGCCGGCCTGGACCAGGGCATCCGCCTGCTGCACTTCCACATGGGCTCGCAGATCGCCAACCTGGCCGACTACCAGCACGGCTTCAAGGAAGCCATCCGTTACTACGGCGAGCTGCGTGCGTTGGGCCTGCCGGTCGATCACATCGACGTCGGCGGTGGCCTGGGTGTGGACTACGACGGCACCCACTCGCGCAATGCCAGTTCCATCAACTACGACATGGATGACTACGCCGGCGTGGTGGTGGGCATGCTCAAGGAGTTCTGCGACGCGCAGGGCCTGCCGCACCCGCACATCTTCTCCGAGAGCGGCCGTTCGCTGACCGCGCACCACGCCATGCTGGTGATCCAGGTGACCGACGTCGAGAAACACAACGACGACGTGCCGACCATCGAGAACAAAGAGGCCCTGCCGCAGACCGTGCAGTGGCTGGCCGACCTGCTCGGCCCGACCGACATCGAGATGGTCACCGAGACTTACTGGCGCGCCACCCACTACATGGGTGACGTGGCGGCGCAGTATGCCGATGGCAAGATCAGCCTGGCCGAGAAGGCCCTGGCCGAGCAGTGCTACTTCGCCGTGTGCCGTCGCCTGCACAACTCGCTGAAGGCACGCCAGCGTTCGCACCGTCAGGTGCTGGACGAGCTCAACGACAAGCTGGCCGACAAGTACATCTGCAACTTCTCGGTGTTCCAGAGCCTGCCGGACACCTGGGCCATCGGCCAGGTGCTGCCGATCATCCCGCTGCATCGTCTGAATGAGGAGCCGCTGCGTCGTGCGGTGCTGCAAGACCTGACCTGTGACTCCGACGGCAAGATCAACCAGTACGTCGACGAGCAGAGCATCGAGACCAGCATGCCGGTGCATGCGCTCAATGAGGGTGAGGACTACCTGCTGGGCGTGTTCCTGGTCGGCGCCTACCAGGAGATCCTGGGCGACATGCACAACTTGTTTGGTGACACCGACTCGGTGAACATCTACCAGAACGCCGATGGCAGCGTGTACCACGCCGGTATCGAGACCCACGACACCATCGAAGACATGCTGCGTTACGTGCACTTGTCGCCGGAGGAGTTGATGACTCACTACCGCGACAAGGTGGCCAGCGCCAAGATCAGCGCGCGTGAGCGGACCCAGTACCTTGATGCCTTGCGCCTTGGGTTGACCCGCTCTTCGTACTTGTCTTCGTGATCGTTGGGGCCGCTTAGCGGCCTTGCGTCGCGAAATGAGGGCGAAGCCCTCACCGAGGTCACCCCCGGTCTTTACCTGCTGACATTGGCTGGGTGCAGAACGTCGGCATAGCTGGCAACGGGGTTACCATGATCGGGCACTACGCAAAGAAGATGATGTAAAAGCCGCAGCGCGTTACATCGTCGCCAATCCCATTCGTGCCGGTCTGGTGCAGCGTGCTGGCGAGTACTCACATTGGGATTGTGTGTGGCTGTAGGTCGGCAGGTGAGGGCGCAGCCCTCACCGAGGTCACACCCGGAAATGATCCATACATCGTCTACTGAATCACCATGACTACCTTTGAATGCAATATTCAAAGGAGTACGGCATGGACAGCCAAGGCAATCACCGTTTACGCATCGGCCGAGTCTCCGAACCCGGTCGTCTTTACCTGCTGACTGCTGTCACCCGCAGCCGCTATCCATTGTTTTGCA
>NZ_JABWRU010000034.1:0-20291 GCF_014269165.1 Pseudomonas sp. SWRI68
GGCTTGACCCCGGCCTGGTAGGTGCTCTCCAGCGTCGGCGCCATGATGAACAGGGTAAGGAACAGAGCCAGCACGATCAGCACGATGTTCGGCGGCGTTTGTTGCAAGCCGCGGGCGTGGCGCACCGGGGACAGCGCCACGATATTCCGGGTGAAGGTAGTCAGGGCGATCATGCCAAAGGGCAACAGCGAGAGTAGCGTGAGTATGGAGAACACGCTGACTGGCGAGCCCAGGGACGACGCAGCGAAGCTGTCCCAGGGGGCGTTGACGCCAGCAGCACACGCCGAGTGGACGCCGCAGCGACTGATCCGCTGGGCAGAGCAAACCGGGCCCAACACCGCTGGCGTCATCACCTACATCCTCGAACACCGAATCCACCCACAGCACGGCTTCCGCGCCTGCCTGGGCATCCTGCGCCTGAGCAAACAGCACGGCGAAACGCGGCTGGAAGCCGCGTGCCAACGTGCGCTGGCACTGGGCGCATGCAGTTACAAGAGCCTGGAATCGATCCTGCGCCAAGGGCTGGAACGCCTGCCGCTGGCTCAGCAAAACCTGCCGATGCTGCCCGACGAGCACATCAACCTGCGCGGCCCCGGCTACTACCACTGACCTGAAAAGGAGGATCAAAATGCTACCGAACCCGACCTTGGACAAGCTGCAAATCTTGCGCCTGCACGGCATGGTCAAAGCGCTCAGCGAGCAACACGCTGGGAATAGCGAATACCGGGGATTTAACACGTAGGAGCAATGCAAGATGCGTTGCTCCTCCGGTCTTGCGCGATACCTCAGTCGTGACCTACACGTACCGCCCTCGCTGGGAGTGCAAGCAGAATCGCTAAGCCGCCAGCAAGCATAAGCAAGGCAATGGTAACTATTCCATTGTCCAAGCTCCCCGTGAAATCCTTGATAAATCCAATAAGTACAGGGCTCACGAAGCCGCCAATCACGCCAATTGAACTGACCAAGCCAATGCCGACAGCGGCGGTGGACTTGTTGAGATAAGTTGAGGGGAGCGCCCAATAGGCGATGCCTGCGCCGAATTGGAAGAACCCAACGAAGCTTAGGACGGCCAGAGTGGCGACCAGCGAGTTGTTTAAGAATGGTGTGCAAGCCAGACCCACGGCGCCTAGAATCAAAGACCCGCCCACATGCCAGCGCCGCTCTTTGCGACGATCAGAACTCGCAGAGACAAAAAGCACACCCAGGGCAGCAAAGATGTAGGGGATCGCAGAAAGTGCACCAATGTGAGACACGTCAGTTACCCCTAGACCCTTGATAATTGTCGGCATCCAGAACGTGAAGGTGTAGTTAGCACAGGCCGTGGTGAAATAGATAAATGCCAGCAGCCAGACTTTCGAGTCACTCAATGCCAGGCGCAGCTTCGAAAGAGCCCCGACATGGCTGCTTGAGGTCGATGAATCCGCATCCTTGGCCATCGTCTCAATGACGACCTGCTTTTCCTCATCGGTCAACCATTTCGCCTCCGCTGGCTTATTGGCGAGGAGCAGGTAGCACATGCACCCCAAAACCACGGTAGGAAGACCTTCGATCAGGAACATCCACTGCCATCCACTGAGGCCATGAATACCGTTCATTGAAGACATGATCCAGCCTGAGATTGGTCCGCCAATAATGCCGGCAACGGGAATCGCTAACATGAACTGACCAGTCACCTTGCCCCGGCGTGTGCTGGGAAACCAGTAGGTGAGGTAAAGAATGATGCCTGGGAAAAAGCCTGCTTCACAAATCCCGAGCAACAGGCGGACAAAGTAGAACTGCTCGGGTGTGCTCACCAACATAGTGGACGCAGACACCAGGCCCCAGAGAACCATAATGCGTAGCAGCGTGATCCGAACCCCGACGCGTTCAAGCCAGAGATTGCTGGGGACTTCGAACAGCAGATAACTGACGAAAAAAATGCCTGCTCCGAGGCCGTACACCGCCTCGGAGAAGCCGAGATCGGCACTCATTTGAAGCTTTGCGTACCCGACGTTGATTCTGTCTAGAAATGCCATTAGGTACGCTAAAAACAACAGAGGTACTAGCCGGGCTGTGATCTTTCTATAAACCGCATGCTCAGCAGCCACACAGTTACCTGTGGACTGTTGGTCAGCCGAAGGGCTAGCAATCGATTCGAGATTTGCCATCATACGCCTCGCGATATTTATTATTGTTCTGTCTCGGCCTAAGCGAACGAAGGCTTATTTACCTTCGCTGCCTATGGGTCTTCACTCACGCTTCAAAAAGCAAGGTGGTCAAAAGCCGACGTTGTTTGCGCCCTTCAAACCCAGGATCTGGCGCGCTTCATCGGGTGTGGCGATTTCGTAAGAGAGTTCTTCCAGAATTCGGCGGATCTTCTTCACCTGCTCGGCATTCGATTTCGCTTTAACTCCTTTGCCCAGGTAGATGCTGTCCTCTAGGCCGACGCGGACATGACCTCCCATGATGGCGCCGATAGTCAGGAGCGACATTTGATGCCGACCAGCGCCGAGGATAGAAAACTCGTAGTTGGCTCGCCCAAATAGGCGGTCAGCAACTCCGCGCATCATCGACAGGTTCTCAGGGTCTGGGCCAAGGCCACCGAGAATGCCGTAGATGGATTGGATGAAGAAAGGCGGCTTGATCAGTCCTTCGTCTACGAAATACGCGAGGTTGTAGAGATGCCCAACGTCGTAGCATTCCAGCTCAAAGCGAGTTCCCGATTCGCCTAAGTCTTGCATGATGTGCTTGATGTCTTTGAAGGTGTTTCGGAAGATCAAGTCTTCCATTCCTTCGACGTAAGGCCTTTCCCATTCATGCTGCCAGTTGTCGATCTTCCGGGCGATGGGGTGGATAGAGAAGTTCATGGACCCCATATTCAACGAACACATTTCTGGGCGCGCACGGAGCGGATAAGCGAGGCGCTCCTCCAAGGTCATTCGCGTGCTTCCGCCAGTCGTGATATTGATTACCGCGCCTGTTTTGCGGGCGATTTCTGGTACAAACTCATCAAAAAGCGCCGGATCTGGGGATGGCCGACCATCGATGGGGTTGCGGGCATGCAGATGAACAATTGATGCGCCTGCTTCCACGGCTTCGATAGCCTGCTGGGCGATTTGATCGGGGGTAATTGGCAGATGTTCCGACATCGTCGGCGTATGCATCGCACCTGTGACCGCGCAGGTAATGATGATTTTGCGATTTTTGTTGTTCATTTTTTATTCTCGGCTGGGCATCAAACGGTTGGCTTTGTAACTGAGTCGATCAGTCGTAGCGCTAACTCTGTACGAACCTGATCGGCCTTTTCTTGGCTCCATGAGCGCAGTCCCTGTCCGGAGCGCATCCCTTGATGCCCCTGCGAAAGCAGCGAGTCGAGCAAGGGGTTCGGCGCCTTGTCATTACACAGGTCGGGAAAAATGACCTGATGAACGAGCTTGGCCAGTTGCAGGCCAACCAGATCAGCGTTTTCCATCGGGCCGAGAAAGGGCATTCGCATCCCAAAACTCTGCTTCACGACTGTATCGATGGTCTCTGCATCGCAAACGCCCTTCGATACCAAAGAAATGGCCTCACGCCACATCGCGTGCTGGAGTCGATTGCCAATGAAGCCGGGCACGTCTTGTTGGACCTTCACAGGGGACTTCCCCAGAGCGAGCATCAGTTCAAACGTCCAATCGAATACAGCCTCAGACGTGAATTTTGTGCGGACCACTTCTACAAGTGGGACCAGGTGCGGAGGGTTCCACCAGTGCGTTCCTACAAGCCGCGCTTTTGCGTTTGGGGGCAGCAACTCACCAATGGAGGTGATGGGAATCACAGAGGTGTTGCTCGCGAAAACGGTATGGTCTGGTGAGTGTCTGGCAATGTCGATGAACAGTTGCTGCTTCAGTTCCAGCTTTTCAGGAACAGCTTCGATGACAATGTCCGCCTCTCGTGCGGCAGTCTGAAGGTCTGTAGAGAAAGTGATATTGGCAAGCACCGGCGCTGACGCGATGCCCATCTGCTCTAGGTTGTGAGCGACGCGCTGCGGTGCTGCATCGAGCGTTGCTGCATCAGGGTCAAAAATGGTGACCTTGTGCCCGGCATGGGCGAAAACCTGAGCGATGCCATGGCCCATAAGGCCAGCACCAACGATGCAGGCATGTAAGATTTTTTGCATGCTGACTCCATTTTTTCAAGCCAAAGGCTTTTCTTGTTGGAGCCATACTACGACTGGTCAAATTTACTGGTAAGGTTACATTGGGACAGCTAGCAGTCCCATTCGGACATCACGAAGGTTTCCTCCAGTATGCTCGCATCCACTCAAGTCTTCCTGAATCAGAAGATCTTCGCTCCCTACAAGATCGCGACACTGGTCGATACGGTCGCGGAGCAAGGCATCACTCCGGAAGTAGTGCTTCAAGGCACGCACCTTGATGCAGTTCAAATCAACGACCCCAATACGCTCACGTCTATCCACCAGTACATTGATGCATGCGACAACGTCATCAGGGCTTCTGCGGATGCCTCCACTGCCTTTCAGGTCGGCTCACGAATGCATCTCTCGGCCTACGGGATGTATGGATACGCGCTGATGTGCAGCCTGAACCTTCGTGACTTTTTCGATTTCGGCGTGAAGTACCACGTCCTTGCGACGCCCACCCTGCACATCAGCTGGAGAGAGGAAGAGGAGGTGGCCATCTGGGAGTTCTCTGACGTTTACAGTCACGTGATGAGCGCCTATACACGCGAATTCCTGATACGTCAACAGATGGCTCAGCATGTCACTCACCTTCAAGACGCCGCGGGGCTAGAGTGTCGGCCAATCAAGGCCCTATTCGCATTTCCAACGCCTGCGGACAGTGCGATGTATGAGCGCTTCTTAGGCTGCGAATGCGTTTTCAATAGCCGTGCTACTGAATTGCATTACCCCCATGTAATCCTCTCCCAGGCCCCTCAGCTCGCCAATCGGCTTACCCGTACGATGCTTCAGGAGACCTGTGATCGTCTGATAGGCAAGACGAAGACTTCCACGGGCATCGCAGGAGAGGTGTATCAGTTGATGATGCTGACGCCGAGTCAATTCCCGACAATGGAACAGATCGCTCAGCATATGCGGCTTACCACCCGAACCTTGCGCAGGAAGCTGGATGCAGAAGGTACTGACTACGGAGCAATCCTGGACGACGTCAGGAGCAGCTTGGCCATAGAGTATTTGCAGAGTACGAGAATGAGCACCGAGGACATTGCCGCTAAAATTGGCTTCAGTGACAGCACGAATTTCCGTCGTGCTTTCAAGCGATGGACCGGTAAAACCCCACGGCAGGTTCGCGACGAACGGGGTTGAGCGAGATTACAGAAATGTCCGTTTAAGACCCTTTTGAATCCGCTTCAGACCTCGTCATGGGTAATCCGGGTTCGTAGTATGGAGACCGGCGCTCCTACCACTGCCAGGGAGTTGCCGAACAAACGGCCCAGTCAAAATATAAGAGTGCCTGTCCATGCTCATTCCTGTTCGACGCATCATCACCTGCGATAACAACGACGGTCGGTCCTCCGTTTTATCAGACGGTCCTGCCACGAACTGTATCGGTGGATTGACCGAATTGTGGACGACAGGGAAAGCGCCGCATGACCACTACTCCACTGTCGATAATGGCGTTCTGTCGAAATCGTTGGAGCCGGCGGCCTCCGGAACCGTATTCCGTTTCTTTCAGATTCCTCCAGCAGCCGACTCTGCACACCTGAGCCCTGAAGAAAAAGCCAAGTCCTGGAGCGACCTTTTCGAGACCATGAACGCACGCCATGTCCAAACGGATACTCGTCGAGATCCTGGCATGCACAAGAGCGCCACCACGGACTACATCATCCTTTTACAGGGCTCCATCACGCTCGTTCTAGATGAGGGTGAGGTCGATATGAATCCATTTGACGTCGTCATCCAGCGCGGCACCAACCACTCGTGGGTCAACAGAGGGGCTGTCGATGCGCTTCTCATGGCCGTGCTGGTCGATGCAAAAGGCGATTAGGGCCAAGTATAGAGCCTCCCTGCCTACTGCATAGAAGGCCAACTCACTCAACAAAGATGATGGTTAGCCAACCGTCATTGCACCTGCGCGGAATTCTAAAAAAGTAGTTAACCGACTGCTTCGGCAGCTTGCACCCTCAAAAAAGGAAATAAAAATAATGAAATTCCTTTATCAACTTCGATACCAGGCGCTCAATTCCATTTTCCGGCCCGTCACGCTGAGCATTCTGTGCTCAGTATTTTCGGTAGGCGCTTCGGCAGAGGGGCTTGTCGAGGACACAACCGCTACGTTGAATCTGCGCAACTTCTACCACAACCGCAATTTTGTGGATCCTACCTATCCTCAAGGGATGGCAGCCGAATGGGCGCAGAGTTTCATCCTCGACCTGAGGTCAGGTTTTACAACTGGCACGGTCGGGTTTGGTATGGACGTCTTGGGGCTATACGCGCTCAAGCTCGATGGGGGGCGCGGGACATCTGGCACACAGCTGTTCCCGGTGCATGACGACGGCAAGGCTCCCGACGATTTTGGGCGACTTGGTGTTGCGTTGAAGGCCAGGTTTTCAAAGACTGAACTGAAGATCGGTGAGTGGGTTTCGCTACTTCCAATCCTGCGTACTGATGACGGGCGTGCTCTGCCCCAGACGTTTCGCGGCGCCCAGATAACGTCCAAAGAAATTGAGCATTTCACCTTCTACACAGGTCAGTTTTGGGGAAACAGCCCTCGAAACGATGCAAGCATGGACAAGATGTTCATGTCCGGAAAACCGGGAGCAACCGCTGACAGATTCAACTTCGCTGGCACTGAATATCTGTTCAACGACAAGGCCACTCAGGTCGGCCTATGGTATGCGCAACTCGAAGACATCTACCACCAGGAATACTTCAACGTTGTCCACAGCCAAGCGTTAGGTGGGTGGAAGTTGGGAGCGAATATCGGCCTCTTTCTCGGTGATGAGGATGGGGCAGCAAAGGCCGGTCAGATGGATAACAAGACTGCCACACTGATGCTGTCCGCCCAAACAGGCCCCAGCACCTTCTATGTAGGCTTACAGCGTGTGGATGGGGATACTGGCTGGATGAGAGTCAACGGAGCAGCTGGAGGTTCGCTGGCCAATGACACATTTATCTCAAGCTACGATTTCGCAGGCGAGCGCTCTTGGCAGATCCGTCATGACTACAATTTTGCCGCACTGGGTATCCCTGGGTTGACGATGATGAATCGCTATCTTTCAGGTGACAACGTGCATGTTGGGCTCCTCAGTAACGGGAAGGAATGGGGCCGGGAATCAGAACTCGCCTATGTTATCCAGAGCGGTCCGCTAAAGGACCTTTCAATCAAATGGCGTAACTCCTCTCTGAGGCGAAATTTCAGTAATTTCGACATCGACGAGAATCGGGTCATTCTGAATTACCCGATCAAGCTGCTGTAAATACCCCCAGCGCCACAATCCGTATGAGGTTACGTATGAACAAAAATGAAGCAGGAATTGAGATCAGGTCCCTAGTCATGGGGACTAAATTCGTTGAGCGAGCAATGTCTACAACGAACGATTTCACCGCGCCGCTTCAGGATTTCATCAATGAACACGCGTGGGGCAGCGTCTGGCAAAGAGAAGGCCTACCGTTAAAGACCCGTAGCCTCATCACCCTAGCGGCGCTGACAGCTTTGAAGGCCCCTACAGAATTGTCTGGTCATGTGCGGGGAGCACTGAACAATGGGTGCACGCCAGATGAGATTCGGGAGGTCCTCCTTCACTGTGCGGTGTATGCCGGTGTGCCAGCGGCAGTTGAGGCATTCCGGGCAGCGATAACGGTGATCAAAGATTTTCAAGCAACGACTGAATAAGTCCTGCTGCCTGCCCGAAGCGGGAGCCAGAAAAATGCTTGGCTCGCTCACTTTGTCGAAGCCACCGAGGGCAGACGCTGAGAAAGCTGATGCTCCCGTTTGAGGCTGCATAAGCGCTTGTAGTTTGCGCTCTCTGCCGCACGAACTGCTACCACGCATGGTTGTTCGTGCGGCTGGGGGCTTTTTCTTTTGAAAAATGCCAAGAGAATGATCGCATGAAATTCACACGCCACCCCAATGCTAGCCAAATGCGCTTACGGTCAGAGCTGCCTCTACGAAAGGCAGCTTTGGGTCGAAAGCTGCCACACAAGATTGGCGCAAGTGCGCTAATGCTAGCTTCAATGCAAGCTTCCCAAATTTTAGGTCTGGGCATCAATAGAAATGTCACAGACACTATCCTGCTTGCATTTCTGAAACCACTTGCCGGATCATTTCCATGAGTGCTTGCGCCGCCGGGGATTGGAGTGCGGCAGCCCGATAAGTAAGACCAATGGGCCTTGATGTGTGGTTCAAAACTAAAGGCACAGGAACGAGATCTTTGCTGTTGATCTCATACTGAAGTTGATGTGCAGAAACGGCTGCGAGCATGTCAGAGTTCAACAGCACTCCCCGGAGTATCGCAAGGTCACCTGTTTCCACCACGGGCGGCGGCGAGCTTATACCTATGTGGAAAAAAAATGCTGACAGCAGATCACGTGCCGGTGAGCCAGATCTTGGAAGTACCCATTTTGCAGAAGCGAGCATTTCCGGCGTAACTGGCCGGCCTGCCCATGAGTGACCACGACGCATCAAGATCACCAGATTCTCCTGCATCAGTTCTTCGGCTTGCAAGTCAGAACCATAGGAAGATGAGCGTAAAGCACCCAAGACGAAATCCACATCGCCTGACCGTAATTCGCTAGCCAATAGATCAAACGGGCTCTCGTTCGTCACAATGGAAAGTCCGGGATGGCGACCGGTGAGGCGCACAATAGCTTGTGGAAGAATATGAGTGCGCCCCAATGGTAGCGCACCAACATGTACAGTGCCTCTCACAATGCCATCCAAGAAAGTGATATCTGCGTCCAAATGACGTAGTTCATTCAACGCACGCCGGGCGTGAAGCAGAACTACGGACGCCATCCTGGTTGGCAGCAAACCTTGAGGCGTGCGCTCGAAAAGACTAACGCCACACCCTTGCTCTAGAATCTTTATCGCAGCACTTATTGCCGGTTGAGAAATACCGAGCGTCATGGCAGCGGTTTGCATGTTTTGGGTTTCGCAAAGCCGAGCAAATATCTCAAGACGCCGATTCTGGAACAAATAAAGCGGTTCCCCCGACCCTTCCTTCGTCCTACCGAGAACCTGCGGAATATAAAGCAGTTCGGCCACAGCGCGTTTGGCCCGAGGGAGAATTGAAGCGCCTTGCCGAGTCAGTCGCATTCCATTCGCATTACGCTCAAATATGGGTATGCCCAACGACGACTCAAGCGAAATGATTGATCGAGTCACAGCAGATTGAGCGCGGAACAAGGCGGCAGCTGCTTTAGAGATGCTCCCGGTCTCGACCACGTACAAGAACGCTCGGATCTGCATCAGGCTAGGAGAAACAGGGGGTGTCATGAGTTCGCACTCTCAGCGCTCGTCGGGACCTCATAGAATGGCGCAGTCATCCCAATAAGTAAAATGCATACCTTGAAAGGAGGAAGGCATTATCCGCTTAAGGTATACGTATGCGACGGTATGTCCCATCGATCCCTACGATGAGACGAGCCACAAATGAACACATCACAACAAAAAACAGCCTTGATCGTTAGTGCGCATTCCGCCGATTTTGTTTGGCGCGCAGGTGGCGCCATCGCCCTTCATACCCAACAGGGATATGCCGTACACATCGTTTGCCTGTCCTACGGCGAACGCGGTGAGTCTGCCAAATTGTGGCGTAAGGGTGAGATGACTGAAGAGAGGGTGAAAGCGGCTCGTCGCGAAGAAGCTCAAGCTGCCGCTGACATCCTGGGCGCCAGCGTCGAGTTTTTCGATATTGGTGACTATCCGATGCGCGCAGACAAGGAAACCCTGTTTCGCCTCGCCGACGTCTTTCGACGAGTTCAACCGGAGTTTGTACTGAGCCATTCAATTAAGGATCCGTACAACTACGACCACCCACTCGCAATGAACCTCACACAGGAGGCCCGCATTATCGCTCAGGCTGAGGGCTACAAGCCTGGCGAAAAGATCGTCGGCGCTCCTCCTGTCTATAGCTTTGAGCCACACCAGCCTGAGCAGTGTGAGTGGAGGCCTGACGTGCTGTTGGACATCACTGAGGTGTGGGACAAAAAGTACGCGGCGATTCAGTGCATGGCAGGTCAGGAACACCTCTGGGAGTACTACACTCGCGTAGCTCTGCAACGAGGTGTGCAAGCCAAGCGCAACGTCGGCATCGCCTCTTCGCGAAACATTGTCTACGCAGAGGGCTATGAAAGCCTCTTCCCTCGCGTTACGGAGAACCTGGGATGAGCAGCCTCATTGGAAAGACAGGAATTGTGATCCGCAATATTTCCCGAGCTGACGGTGGCCTAATAGACGCGCTTAACGAGTTCGGCGTCGCAACCGTACACGAGGCCCAAGGCCGGAAGGGGCTGCTCGATAAAGCGATCCGTCCCATTCAACAGAATCAGGGCATCAGTGGTTCCGCAGTGACGGCACTGGTTGCCCCCGGCGACAACTGGATGTTTCACGTCGCGGTAGAACAGTGTCAGCCGGGAGATATCTTGGTCGTGGGGACATCCTCCCCATGCACTGATGGCTACTTCGGTGATCTGCTCGCAACTTCCTTACAAGCACGGGGAGTGAGAGGTCTGGTCATTGATGCGGGCGTACGGGATACACGAACGCTCAGGGAAATGGGTTTCAAGGTCTGGTCACGTACAGTGCATGCCCAGGGAACGGTGAAAGAGACAATTGGCTCGGTGAATACTCCGATAGTCTGCGCTGGCCAGTTAGTTGAGCCTGGAGACGTGGTGGTTGCAGATGATGACGGCGTCGTGATCGTCAGACGTCAAGACGTCAGGGAAGTGGTCGATACCAGCCTCAAACGTGCTGAGCTGGAGGAGCAAAAGCGATTGCGTCTCGCCGCAGGTGAGTTGGGCCTCGATATTTACAACATGCGCCAAAAGCTGGCTGATCGCGGTTTGGTCTACTACGACTCGCTCAGCGATCTAGATGGGTGACGCCATGAGCCAGACTCGAATTCCTTGTCTGTTGGTTCGCGGCGGCACCTCTAAAGGCGCGTTCTTCCTCGCTAGTGAGTTGCCCCCCGAAGGTGAGGCGCGAGACCGGGTATTACTTGCTGCCATGGGCTCCCCTGATCCACGCCAGATTGATGGAATTGGTGGCGCGAACTCGCTCACTAGCAAGGTAGCGATTATCAGCCCTTCAAATCGTCCCGACGCTGATGTGGACTACTTGTTCGCTCAGGTTTCAGTTGAAGAAGCCAAGGTAGATTACGGCCAAAACTGCGGAAATATCCTGGCAGGTGTAGGCCCGTTCGCCATCGAGCGGGGCTTGATAACAGCGCATGATTCGATCACGCCCGTACGCATCTTCATGGCTAATACGGGCCAAACCGCAATCGCTCAAGTCCAGACGCTTGAGGGTCGAGTTAAGTATGACGGAGAGGCTAGAATCGATGGTGTTCCGGGATCCAGTGCTCCTCTGATCGTCGAATTCCAGGACATCGCTGGTTCCAGCTGTGGGGCTCTACTTCCGACAGGTAACGCAGTTGACCAAGTCGATGGTATAGAGGTGACATGCATTGATAACGGCATGCCCGTAGTCCTGATAAGGGCAGCCGATTTGGGCCGCACAGGATACGAAAGCCCTGAGGAACTCGATGGTGATACCGAGCTTAAATCGAAGCTTGAGTCCATCAGACTAAAAGCCGGGAAGCTGATGAATCTCGGTGACGTTAGCAGCCGAACCGTACCCAAGCTGTCTTTGATCGCGGCTGCGCGTGATGGCGGCGCGATCAGCAGCCGCACATTCATTCCCCACCGCTGCCACACATCCATCGGTGTATTCGGCGCGGTTAGTGTCGCAACAGCCTGTCGCCTTGAGGGCACGGTTGCTTCAAGCGTCGCTAGGGTCGAGCCCCATGATCACGTGAGAATATCCGTAGAACATCCAACTGGAGAATTCTCCGTTGAGCTTCGCATGCGAGAAGAAAAGATCGTAGGCTGTGGACTAGTGCGTACGGCTCGATTGCTCTTTGACGGAAATGTGCTAATCCCTGCTTCAATTTGGCCATCGGTAACTACAAAATGATCAAAACCCTTACCTTGATCGGCTTCGGTGAAGCTGGTGGCATCCTAGGGCAAGACCTTGCTGCCGCTGGCATAGAAATTTTCACCTATGATCGATTGCACGATGACCCGAAAAAACGACCAGCCCTGCTCGACAAAGGGCGACGCTGCGGCGTGACCGTCTGTGATAGCGCTGCCCTTGCCCTATCGCGCGGGGAGTGGGTCATTTCTGCCGTGACCGCCGACAATGCCCTCAGGGTCGCACAGGATGCGGCTCCACTGATGCTGAAGGGGCAGTTGTTCATAGATATCAACTCCATTGCTCCTGCAACCAAGCGGGTGGCAGAAGCCGTTATGGCCCAATATGGAATTGATTACGTTGACGCCGCCGTCGTGGCGCCCGTTCCTCCGCAACGACTTCTCACACCCATACTGCTGGGCGGCACACGGTCCGATGAGGTCTGCTCTCAACTGAACGCTCTTGGTATGAACACCCGCGTGGTCGCCAACACAATTGGCGTGGCCTCAGCAATCAAGATGTGTCGAAGCATCATGATTAAGGGCTTAGAGGCTCTTACGACGGAATGCTTAAGTGCTGCTCGCCAGTACGATGCGGAGGATGAGGTTCTCGCATCGCTGCACAAAAGCTTTCCAAGTATGGGATGGAACAGTGATCTCCCTCACTATCTGATCAGTCGGGTGGCAGAGCACGGGTTACGGCGATCAGAGGAGATGAAAGAGGTTGAAAAGACAGTCAACGATGTAGGGGTTGCCGCTTACATGAGTAGAGCGACAGCGAGCGCTCAGCGAGGGCTTATAGACTCCATGGCTGAAGCGGGCATCGAATATTCGACGCTGGAACCCTTCAGTTGGAGTGCATTTGTCGACACCCTCTACGGCAGCTCAGCCGCCAAGCAAAGTGAAGCCCTCGAAAAAGGGTAAGATAAGGTCTTTGAGTGAGCCCCATGGATCTCAAGCAACTGGAATGCTTTGTACGGGTGGCGGAATTTGGCAGTTTCACCAAAGCCGCAGCTGTCTTAAACATCTCGCAGTCTGTCGTAAGTCGACAGGTTCGCCAGCTTGAGGTCGAACTCCAAGAGCATCTACTGATGCGTAATGGACGTGGGGTATTACTAACCGGTTCTGGCCAGCGACTCTTCGAACACGGTAAGGGCATTCTCAGACAGGTTCAGGTAGCGCGAGAAGACCTGCGGGAACAGCGCGATACCCTGTCCGGCAAAGTCGTCATTGGCCTCCCGCCCAGCATTTCTCGGCGCCATACCGTGGCGTTAGTAACGGCATTTCGCAAGCGCTTCCCTAATTGCATCCTAGGCATCAAAGAGGGCCTTACTCACTCGGTGCGCGAGTGGCTGCTCTTGGGGCGGCTGGATTTTGCGCTGCTTTTCAACCCTGGACAGAAGGCGCAGCTGCAATACGAGCACCTACATTCTGAGCCATTGATGCTCATCGGGAGCCAGCATTCCGATCTCCCAGCCACAGTCCCGATGAAAGATTTGGGCAAGTTTCCGCTCATTACCCCGAGTGAGCCTCATTCAATTCGGCGCTTGATCGAGACTGAAGCTACACGACACGAGGTTCAGCTCGACATATCTCTGGAGATAGATAGCATCCCGTCTCTTCTGGAGCTGATTGATCTCGATATGGGTTATGGAGTGCTGTTTCGTTCCGCGCTGGTTAACGGCAACGGCCAATTGGAAGGTCTCAAAGCCGCACAGATAGTCGATCCCACAATTCAGACCCATCTATTTGTAGCCACATTCGAGCAGAGACCTCTCTCCCGTCTCGCAGAACAAACGATGGCGCTCGTGCGTGAGATTTGCATACCTTAGCCTGACGCATGCAAAAACTGCATAACTGCTAGAACTTGGGTCGAGTTGTTGAGAGGCCGGAAGACGCCCACCATCGGGTTATCGATTCCACTAACAACGACTAATAGGATACGAGATGAAATCCTGCCTCGCTCCAGATCCACACCCCACCATCCCGCTGCAAAAGCTGCCAGAAGGCGCATGGGACGCACATTGCCATGTGTTTGGGCCAGCCTCGGTTTTCCCTTACGCAGATGACCGCAGCTATACGCCTCCAGATGCCCCTTTCGAAACTCTGCGGTCTTTGCACGATCACCTCGGTTTCAGCCGTGGCGTAATCGTCCAGGCCAGCTGCCACGGTACCGACAATCGCGCCATGCTCGACACGATTGCTCGCAGTGAGGGGCGCTATCGGGGTGTAGCCATCGTGAATGGCACCGAATCTGATGAACAACTGGCAGCCCTTGATGCCGGCGGTGTTCGTGGGGTTCGTTTCAACTTCGTAGCTCACCTGGGCGGAGCCCCCGATCTCGATGTTTTCGACAGCACCGTAGATCGTCTTGCAGATCTTGGATGGCACGTGGTTCTGCACCTCGACGCCCAAGACATCCTCACCTACGCAGATCGGCTTGCGCGGATCCCGGTACCTTTCATCATCGACCACATGGGCCGAGTCAAAGCCCAGGATGGCATCGACCAGACACCATTCCATGCGCTCCAACAACTGATGGAAAACCCATTGGCCTGGGTGAAGGTCTGCGGCGCCGAACGTGTCTCCGCAGGTCGTCGACCGTTCGAGGATGCGATCCCTTTTGCACAGCGGCTTATTGAGATCGCTCCGGATAGAGTGCTGTGGGGTACTGACTGGCCACATCCAAACATCTCCAAGGACATGCCAAACGACGGCGGATTGGTGGATCTGATGTTCAGATTCTGTACGGATCCAGAGAAGCGCCAGAAGCTGTTGGTAGAAAATCCCCTGAAACTATACGGACGCTAAGCAACAACGCTAGACCATTCCTCCAACAATAAGATTTCAGTGAGAATAGCTATGAACTCCAGCCCTGCGTCTGCTCAGGCCGAAGCTACATCACCCTCCGTGGTGAAAGCCAAACCGCCCTTCTACAAAGCGATGTACTTCCAGGTTCTACTTGGAATCATTGCTGGCGTCGTGGTCGGTCACTTCTGG
Organism: Pseudomonas sp. SWRI68; assembly: GCF_014269165.1. Lineage (NCBI taxonomy): Bacteria > Pseudomonadati > Pseudomonadota > Gammaproteobacteria > Pseudomonadales > Pseudomonadaceae > Pseudomonas > Pseudomonas sp. SWRI68. The sequence continues at coordinate 15,134 of NZ_JABWRU010000034.1, forward strand.
CCTACATTCGCCGCTGACCTAAAACCTCTGGGCGATGCCTTCATCAAGCTGATCAAGATGATTATCGGCCCCGTCGTTTTCTGCACGGTGGTAAGCGGTATCGCTGGGATGCGAGATCTGAAGAAAGTGGGTCGCGTTGGTGGCAAGGCCCTGCTCTACTTCGAAGTCATCTCCACGGTGTCCCTCATCATCGGCTTGATTGGGGGCCACCTTTTCAACCCCGGCGGAGGCTTCAACGTAGATGTGAATTCTCTGGACGCCTCAGCTGTAACTGGGTTCGCCGAAAAGGCTCAACACATGCACATGGTTGAGTTTCTGATGGGGATTATCCCCTCAACATTTGTCCAAGCTTTCGCCGAAGGGAATGTGCTCTGCATCCTGCTGGTGTCTGTCCTTTTTGGATGCGCACTCTCGGCGATGGGTGCAAAGGGAAAGCCGGTCTACGACATCATCGAAGGTTTGTCAGGGGTTTTCTTCCGAATCGTCCACATCATCGCCAAGCTCTCTGCCGTAGGTGCGTTTGGTGCGATTGCTTTCACCGTAGGCACCTATGGGGTTGGCGCCTTGCTGCCTCTCATGAAGCTGGTCGGCAGTTTCTACATCCTGTGCGCGCTGTTCGTAATCGTCATTCTCGGTGCAGTGGCCAAGGTTTGCGGATTTAGCATTCTGCGATTCATCGCTTACATCAAGGAAGAGCTACTGGTGGTGCTCGGCACCAGTTCCTCAGAAGTGGTACTGCCTCAAATCATGGAAAAAATGGAGCGTTTGGGCTGTTCCAAACCAGTCGTAGGGCTGGTCATCCCGACGGGGTACTCGTTCAACCTGGATGGCACCAATATATACCTGACGATGGCAGTTCTTTTCATTGCTCAAGCCCTGAATATCGAGCTGTCCCTCAGCCAGCAATTGACGCTGGTGGTGGTGGCAATGCTGACATCGAAAGGCGCCAGTGGCGTATCGGGCGCTGCGTTCGTGATGCTGACCAGCACACTCATGGTCGTGCCGGTTGTTCCTGTAGCAGGCATGGTACTTATCCTTGGTATCCACCGTTTCATGGGGACTGGCCTTGCCATGACCAACCTGGTTGGCAACGGTGTGGCAGCGCTGGTCGTCTCCGCATGGGAGAAAGAATTGGATCGCGAAAAGCTTGCACAAGAACTCAGCATCAAGAAATAAGGCCTCAAACTAATACAATAAAAATATGCCCCTGTTCGGCCTTAGGCCGAGCAGCGGCCCTTTGCGTCAGGACAATAATAAAAATGAATCGTACTCTCTCATGCTCAATTGTCATTCCTTTGATTCTCTCGACCAGCAACACTTTTGCGGAAGGTTTTATTGAGGGCAGCAAAATCCGATTGGAGGCCCGAAACTTTTATTACAATGGAGACTTCCGAGAAGGCACCGGGGTATCGAAAAGAGAAGAGTGGGCTCAAGGGTTTTTACTTAACTATGAGTCTGGTTATACATCAGGCCCGGTTGGCGTCGGGGCGGACGCATTGATCTTTGCAGGGTATAGACTGGACTCTAGCCCTGATCGTTCAGGTAGTGGGCTGCTTCCAAGAAAGGATTCTGGCGAAGCAGTAGACGAGTATTCAAAGGCTGGGTACGGCGTGAAAGCCAAAGTATTCGACACCACTATTCGATACGGCATGTCACTGCCCAAATACCCTGTTCTCCAGTACAACAATAGTAGATTGACGCCGCAGACATTTCAGGGGTTTCAAGTCACCTCGACAGATATTGATCGATTGACTCTCAACCTCGCGCAGTTCGACCAGACCATTACCCCAGACTCTACGGACTTGAAGGACATCACCCTCGCCGTGAAAGATGGTCGCTATCGTGCAACTGGGATTGGTGATTTTTATCGACTCGGGGGAGCCACTTATAAAGTCACGCCTAAGCTGAGTGCCAGTTATTTCTATGGCGAGCTGGATGACGTTTATCGTCAACAATATGTGGGCTTGGTTCACAGCATGCCACTAGGAAACGGTAACCTCACTACCGATCTGCGTGCTTTTGCGAGCAGCGACATCGGCGCCGCCAAGGCTGGTGATGTCGATAACCGAGCCTATGCGGCCTCGTTCAACTACTCAATGAACAATGGCCACAGCGTGATGGCGACGTACCAAGTCATGCAGGGATCGACCGGGTTTGCTTACATCAATAACCCCTACCTTCCCAACTATGTGCAGTATCACGACTTCGGGAGCGCAGGAGAGCGTAGCTGGCAGCTTCGCTATGGCTATGACTTTGCTGCACTCGGGGTTCCGGGACTGAGTTTCTTCACGGCCTACATTCATGGAGACGGATTGAAGAAGGTTGGTGCCGACAGAGAATGGGAGCGTGACGTGGAATTGAACTATGCGTTTCAAGGGAAGCTAAAAGGATTTTCTCTAAGGCTGCGCAATGCAACATTTCGCAGCGATGATCTGCGCGACATCGATGAGACACGGTTGATCGCAAGCTACCTTTTCACGTCATTCTGACATAGAGCCCCCAGCCCAAAGGTAGGTAGGATTGCCTGTCGCGTTCGAGGACGGTGCTGCCAGGTTCGGCAAGAACGGGCGTTAAAACCTGGCAGTTTTAGACGGGGATGATAAGGCCAGTCTCAAATGCTGTAAAAAGTAGATGATTAGTAAGCGTCTGCCGAACACACCTTCAGAATCCCCAGATTAAGGGCGATGGTGTCCACCTAAAAATACGTGGACACCATCGCCCTTAATTCAAGGAACACCATGCGTCAGCGCACCTCTTATCCCAAACCCTTCAAGGCCCGAGTTGTCCATGAATGCCTGAGCCCCGATGTATCCATTGCCAGCGTGGCGCTGCGGCACGGCATCAACGCTAATCTGGTTCGCAAGTGGATACCTATCTATCGTGACCGGCAGGCTTCTGGCTTGCCTGCATTTGTACCGTTTAAGCTTGAGACCGCTGCGGCGACGCCTGCTCGGCAGGATCAGGATGTAGCCCGCATCGAGATTTCTTCGGGGCAGCGAACAGTCACTGTGAGCTGGCCGATCTTCGATCCGGACGGCTGCGCACGCTTCATCCGCAGCCTCTCCCAATGATCCGCATCGACGCCATCTGGCTCGCCACTGAGCCCATGGACATGCGCGCCGGTACGGACACAGCATTAGCCCGTGTGGTCGCGGTGTTCGGTGCGGCGAAGCCGCACTGCGCTTATCTGTTCGCCAATCGCCGCGCTAACCGCATGAAGGTGCTCGTACATGACGGCGTTGGCATCTGGCTGGCCGCGCGCCGCCTGAACCAAGGCAAATTCCACTGGCCTGGCACTCATCGAGGCCACGAAGTTGAACTCGACGCCGAACAACTTCAAGCGCTGGTGCTGGGCCTGCCCTGGCAGCGGGTGGGTGCTAACGGTGTAATTACGTTGCTCTGAATCGGCTCTTTTAGCTGTGGCAGGTGTGCTGCTTTGGTAAAATCCAAGGCATGACTTCCTCGCCCAATCTCGACCAAATGACGCCCGATCAACTGCGTGCACTCGCTGCGCAGTTGCTGTCGAAGGTCGACACCATGGGCTGAGAAAGCCGTCGCGACGAGACCGTCATCGAGCAGCTCTCTCACGAAATTGCCGTCCTCAAACGCCACAAGTTTGCCAAGCGCAGTGAGCAAATCAGCCCGGCGCAAGGCAGCTTGCTGGATGACTTGCTCAGCACCGACCTCGAAGCCATTGATGCCGAGTTGAAAGCACTTCGTCCCGCCCCTGCACCGGACGAACCACGCCAACAGCCTAAACGTGCGCCGCTGCCGCCGCAGTTCCCTCGTACCGTCATTCATCATGAGCCAGAGAACACTCAATGCTCCTGCGGCTGCCAACTTCAACGCATCGGCGAAGACGTCAGCGAGAAGCTGGACTACACCCCCGGCGTGTTCACGGTTGAGCAACATGTACGTAGCAAGTGGGCCTGCCGCCAATGCGAAACACTGACTCACGCGCCGGTACCGGCACAGGTGATCGACAAGGGCATCCCCACTGCCGGCTTGTTGGCCCACGTGATGGTGGCCAAGTTCGCCGACCACCTTCCGTTGTACCGGCAGGAAAAGATCTTCGGCCGTGCCGGCCTGGCAATCCCGCGCTCGACGCTGGCTCAGTGGGTCGGCCAAACCGGTGTACAACTGCAACCGCTGGTAGATGCACTGCGCGAAGCCGTGTTGGCCCAGCGAGTCCTCCATGCCGATGAAACACCGGTGCAGATGCTGGCCCCGGGCGAAAAGAAAACGCACCGAGCGTATGTCTGGGCCTACTGCACGACACCGTTCTCGGCACTGAAAGCGGTGGTCTACGACTTCAGCCCCAGCCGTGCAGGCGAAAATGCGCGCAACTTCCTAGGCACCTGGAACGGTAAGCTGGTTTGCGATGACTTCGCAGGCTACAAGGCTGGCTTCGAGCAGGGCATCACCGAAATCGGCTGCATGGCCCATGCCCGGCGCAAGTTTTTCGACCTGCATGTGGCGAACAAAAGCCAGTTGGCCGAACAGGCGGTGCACTCCATCGGCGGCTTGTATGAGGTCGAACGGCAGGCCAAGGACATGAGCGATGAAGATCGCTGTCGATTACGCCGAGAAATGGCGGTGCCCGTCGCTGAAAAGTTGCATGAGTGGATGATCGCTCAACGCGCACTTATGCCCGAGGGCTCAGCCACGGCCAAAGCTCTGGATTACAGCTTGAAACGCTGGGTAGCGATGACGCGCTACCTTGATGATGGTGCTGTGCCCATCGATAACAACGCCTGCGAAAACACGATAAGGCCGTGGGCGCTTGGTAGGTCGAACTGGCTATTTGCTGGATCGCTGTGCAGCGGTAAGCGGGCAGCGGCGATCATGAGTCTGATCCAGTCGGCGCGCATGAATGGGCGTGATCCGTATGCGTATCTCAAGGATGTACTAATGCGGTTGCCGACGCAGAAGGCTAGTGAGATCGAGCAGCTACTGCCACATCAGTGGATGCCGGGCTGACTTGCGCAAGGCGTATTCCCCGTACGCTTACGTCGATGGGATGATAGGAGCTTCTTATCGTGATCATGGGAGTGCGATCCATGAACCCCACCTACCGCCAGATGGAGCTTCGATTTACCGTTGCATCTCCGGTGAGCAGTTCCACGGCAGCAGCGCTTCGTAGTCCTCTACCGACGAG
>NZ_JABWRU010000035.1:0-19064 GCF_014269165.1 Pseudomonas sp. SWRI68
CACTACTACAACCATGACCGCATCAAGCTGAGGCTCAATGGCCTGAGCCCTGTCGAGTACAGGACCCAGGCGGCAGCATAGAACTGTCCAACTTTTTGGGGGCAGTCCAGAATGTGGGAGCAAATACGCGACACTGGTGGTGACTGGGCTGACGCAGCAAACATTAACTTCATGCTGCTAATATTCATGTGGGGGGCTCGAAATTCGCAAAATCCTGAGGCCCGACAAAAGGCTGAACAATGGATGGAGCAATTTGACTGGTCTAAATGGGGGGGGATTATAAGTGACTTTGTTAACGCAAACTTCACGGCCGCACTTAAAACGGCATCTCCTATAATCCTAGACTTAGATGGCGACGGTATCGAAACATACGGAGCTGAAGGCCAAGTATTGTTCGATCACGATGGCGACGGCGATAAACACGGCTCTGGCTGGGTCAAGTCCGACGATGGCCTGCTGGTGCTGGATCGCAATGGCAATGGCACCATCGACAGTGGCCGTGAATTGTTCGGCGAGAACACCCTGTCGGCCGATGGCAGCGAGGCCAAGGACGGCTTCGAGGCTATGCAGGATGCTGATAGCAATGCCGACGGCAAGCTGGATGCCAGCGAGAGTTACACGAGATGAAACTGGCCGCTGGTGGTTCCGGCTCCGGTTCTGGCGGAGGTTCGCTCGCGCTTGGTGAGGGGCAGGAAGATGACTCTCCGACCACCGCCCTGCTCGAGACGAAAGATCTGCTGGAAATGGTCAAAGTCCTCGAAGTGTTCAACAATCAGAACTTCTTCGAGTTCAAGCCAGCCACATCCAGTAAATCGGGGGACTTGGTCAGTTTTTCGTACTCCGCTGGCGCCCAGGGGCTCACTGGCTCTGGAAGTCTGGCCTTTGGTACGACCTATTACCTGACCGAGGAAGACTTCAGTTTCGGCCCGCAACAGGAGGCCAATATTCGAGCGGCCTATCAGGCGCTGATGGACTCGGTATATAGCGGTCTGCTGCTGCAAACTCGTCTCAAACCCTACCTTGAAGAGGTTTCGTTCGCTCTCAATGAGAACGGCGTGACCCTGGACTACAGTGGTGCCATTGCTCGAGTGGCGCAGGTAAATGGCAACGACCCAGTCAAGGGCATCATTGACCTGATCGAGTTCAGCTCAGCGATGGCCGGCAGTACCGGCTGGGCCTCCAGCCACATCGAGCTGGCTGGTACTTGGGTGCGGCAGCTAAATAGCCAGCAGCTCGACGAGCTGAAAATACAGCTGGGCACCGGTAGCAGCTTAGTGGTCGATACGGTAACCGACAGCACCTTGCAAGGTGGCGCAAGCTCCGACTTCCTGTTTGGCGAGGCCGGCAACGACAACTTGTATGGCAACGATGGTGTCGATTTCTTGGATGGAGGCGCCGGCAATGACCGCCTGCACGGCGGTAATGGCAATGACATCCTGCTGGGCGGCGAAGGCAACGACAGCCTGTACGGCGGCGCCGGCAACGACACCCTGAGCGGCGATGCCGACAGCGACGTGTACCGTTTCAGCCGTGGCTGGGGCCAGGACACGGTCAACAACAACGACAGCAGCACCGGCAAGGTGGATGCTATCGAGTTCGCGGCGGACATCGCGTCGAGCGATATCCTGGTCACCCGTTCGAGCAACAACCTGATCCTGTCGCTGGCGGGCTCGACCGACAAGGTGACGGTGAGCAACTACTTCACCAGCGACGGCGCAAGCTACTACAAGCTGGAAGAGATTCGCTTCGCTGACGGCACCGTTTGGAGCTATGCCCACATCAAGGCGATGACCCTTTTTGGGACGGACCATGACGATGTGCTGACTGACTGGGACAATCTGGGCGAACTGCACGGCGGCGCGGGCAACGACACCCTCGACGGCGGCAGCGGCAGCAACCGTCTGTACGGCGATGCCAGCGATGATGTGCTCAAGGACAGTACCAGTGCCTCGAACAACCTCTTCGTGGGTGGCACGGGCAATCAAGTGGTTAAGTGGATGCAATTTCGCACGAGGCAGCTGTCAGTCAGGAAAAGACCCTGAATGCTACCCAGCTCGTCACCAGGGCAAATGCCGCCCCTGCGAGAGCCGAGAGGATAATGCTACGGGTTTCATGTCGAGATGTACTGTTAACCTCATTGCCCAACTGGGCCAGGTTTTCCCGCGTCTGATAACTTGATCGTAGCTCATGGTCTTCCTCGCTCGGGATCATTTTTTGGGCAGACATAATTGCTGAAATCCCGGCCACGACAGGCCGCCATCCGTCAGTCCCTTGGCACCCTGTCCTCAGCTTATAGCCCAAGAGATGTACTCATCCTAATGGGAGATACATCATGAAACGGACTAGTCCGCAGACCCTGCTGCTCGCCCTTTGCCTGGGCGTCATTACCCCTATGGCCTCCGCGGCCAGCGATATGAACGACAACGGCGCAGGCTCGCCTGGTACGCCAGGCGCAAACACCAGCCAAGGTAGCCCTAGCGGCGGCGCAGCAAGTGGCTCTGGTACGCCCGCAGATGCCATGGGCACCGGCGCAGGCACCGAAAGAAACGGAACCGACAAAACAGGCGGCGATGGGACTGATCACACGGGCTCGGGTAATAGCGGTACCGCCGGCCCGGGGCGTAGCACCGGCGGCAGTGGTACGGGTAGCAGCGGTGCCGGTGGGGGCGCAGGTGGCAGCGGTGGGGCAAGCGGTGGCTCGGGTGGCGGCGGAAGCTAAGCTCGCGGCTGCAACTTACACCGCGTCCGGCTCTACCAGCCACTTCTTGAACTTCGCCGGAGAGCCGGCATAAAGCGCATTGGCGACAACATCCTCAGTCACCACACTGTTGGCCGCAACCACACTGTTCTGGCCAATGTTGACGCCCGGCAATATCACGGCGCCCGCGCCTATCCATGCATTGTCGCCCACGGTGATCGGCGCAATGTAGTCGTTGCTCTTGCGCCGATCCGGGTGGACATCATGGCTGGTCGTGCACAGTCGTACCTGTGGTCCCAGCATCGCTTTGCGCCCAATGCGGATAGTTGCCTCGTCGAGTAACACGCAACCGCTATTGATAAACGCGCCCTTGCCCAGTTCCAGGTTGCCGCGCTCGAAGTAGATCGGTGGGCGAATGACAACGCTGCCTTCAGTGCGAATACCCGCCTTGGCCATAAGGCGATTAGTCTGCTTCTTGCCCAGATCATGGGTATCCAGCAATCGCATGAGCTGGCGTGGGGTCAAGCTACGTTTGAGTTTTGCGATGAATAAAAACAAGCGGTAAACCCAATGAGGTGATGGTTGCTTAAGGTCGGATTGTCGACCCATGCGGCAAGCATGGCCGAGCTGAAGCACTAACGGGCCCGTGCCAAAGGTACACTTTATATAGCGCCGTTTTATCGGCGACCTTGCACACTTCTTTAGCCGATCGTGTCGGGCTCATGGTAATCGCCCCTGCAGCCCCTGGCCACCCATCCACCCTGGACGCAAACCCAGTAACCCACCTGCCCTGCTCCGTAGTAGCGTCTCGGCCTCTACGAACTTCCAGGTCCGTCACTTTGAAACCCATGGACCTGGGCGATTCAGACCAGGAGGTCAAATGCAGCGTGTTCAGGTGGTTGATCAAGCAGCTTTGGATTCGGCACTGATAGCGTTTGCCCGCTACAAAACCGGAGAAACAAAACTCTTCGATCTAGAGCGTGCAATGAGCTTTGAAGTAGGTGAAGCCCTGTCGAGGAGCGAGCTGGTGCGATTCACGATTACCAAAATGGTGTCGGGTCGGTATCGCATCCGTGATGAAGGAGAGAACGCCATCACCGATGCCGGGCGGGCTCGCCTCGAGGTGATTCGAGGCTAGCGCCGCCCTCAATAGCGCGTTTAGCCAGCTTCACCTCTAGCGCAGGGCAGGTATGCACCTCCCGCTTAGCATCGAGGTGAAGTCCCACGGCCAGTTCACAACGAATAAACAGGTCCTGCTTCAGGTGGCCAGAAGATACGCGGCGGCACCCTTGATCAAGCGCCAGGGCTTCCAGAGTGAAAGGTGCTCGAACAACCTGCTGGAGTTGCCCGCCAAGCCTGCAATCCAGAGATAGACGAACCACTTCCGTAGCAACCTGAGGGTTTTCTTTGTTTTCACTCGCAACAGTCAACACACCTTGATCAATGCCCCTGCCAGCAAAAATGAGTAGCACGTGAACACGCACACACTCTGGCAGACAAATCGGTTCCAAAAAAAGCGGGATTAGACCGCCTGTGACCGGCATTCTACAAGGGTCGCCGTTTAAGTTTTTAACGCATTTCAGCGAAAACCATCTGGGTCAGCTAGAGTTTTTCATGAGTTCAAACACCGTGAGATGACGATCATGCTAAAACAAGAAGCGGACGACGTTATTGAGCGTATCAGGGACGATCTAAAACGGCACGGGGTGCTGATCGGCTACGATCCAGAGTTCACCACGCCTGAATTCGGCTGCGACCTGGATCACCACGTTGCTCAGATCAGAGAAGATCCGGAAAGCCATGTCGTGCGCATCGTGATCCATGACGAAGGCTTGTGGGCGCAGCTCAGACAGGGGTCCGTGTATCGCTGCGTCGTCAGTGAATGTAAAGGGAAGCTATTCGGCATGCCAATTACCATCGAACCTCGAACCGATGCGTCCTACACCATCCAGTACAAGCTCTGAAGCTTCTGCAGGGTTGTCTAGCGGCAGGACTGCCCTGCAGATCGAAAGCCGAACAATTCAGTGAAGCCCACTCGGCCTCTCAGGCCTTAAAGTGCTGGTTTCCGCCCATGCCTGTGTGCATCTTTCTCTCTTCGCCCATCGCGCGCGCCTGCCAGTGAGGGGTAGATACGTGCGGTTCGAACCTGCAACCTCAATGGCGCCGCCCCCTAAGACACTGGGGATCAGATACCCCCGTATAACTGCCGCCATACCTATGCGACAATAGGCTCAATGTCTGGTCTCAACCCCGCATTTATCGCCCAACAGCTCGGGCATGGCGTGCAGATGCTCTTATCGACTCATGCGCGCTGGATTGACACGTCCAACGACTGGCAGGAGCTGGAACCGCTCCAGATTGGTCCGAAATGGGCTCGCAGCTGCGACGAAGCCACGTAAGTTATTGATAGGTAAGCTCCTTTGATCTCCACCGCTAACATCACCATGCAGTATTTAGGGGGTGTTTGGCGGTGACAAAGGGTTGATTTCATTGGGACAAACGCCCCACCATTACCCTCATATCCCAATCAGTGGTATCAAAATTGGTATCACCTGCTAGCTGTCGCTGACTGTCCGCTTTCGACCCTTAGCTGCCCTTGGGGAAGGGCAGCAGGCGGCCAGAAGCAGACGTAGGCATCAGATTCGCATTTGAGGGCTGGCAGCCGCCTTCCCTCATTTCCACTTTTTTAGATTTTCGTACCATAGGTACTGTGCAGCAATTGCTCGCTTTTTCAATCTCCGACTAGCGGCCCAAGCAGCTAAATCCCACCAACCTCGACCACAGGCCTTTACAAGGTACGCTGCAATGTTGATATCGTTGCATATCGATTCTGCGCGAAGGACTGCTCACATGTCTTCCATTACTGCTCTTGATGCTCAGGGCCAGCGGCTGTTGGCGCTCCTAGTAGCCAAACTACCCTCCGTAAGGCCTGCAAACCCGCAAACCTTCATCGGCTACAAGGAAGTGCACGACCGTCTCGGCCTACCTCAGCTGCGAGAAAAATTTGGCGAAAGCCTCAAGGTCCAAGGACTCGTTTCTCTTGCTGAATGGACGTATGAAACTCGCAAACCAGCGATCACCGGCCTGGTGATTGATCGCAGCTCATTGATGCCGGGCAAAGGCTATTTTGAGTTGTTTGGTCGACAGCCTGAGGACTTTGCCTGGTGGAGGGAAGAAATTGAAAAATCGAAAAGCTTCGATTGGTTGCCATTTCTCCCCCAGGAGACTGTTCCAGAGCCGCCTGCGGCCGTTGATATTGAAGGTTCAACTGATCGCGCAGAAGTAACAACTTATCGGATCATTCGCGACACATTGCTGGCACGGCGAGTCAAGCAACTACACGACTACCAATGCCAACTCTGCGATCACACGATCATACTGCCTGATGGGAGCCGGTACGCTGAAGCCCATCATGTTCAGCCACTGGGAGCCCCCCATAACGGACCGGATATATTGGAGAACATCGTCTGCGTATGCCCGAATCACCACGCCGAGCTTGATTACGGCGCGCGCACTCTCAACCAAACCGACCTCCGACCAGCAGAGGGGCACTCTCTTGGAGACCGCTATCTGGCATACCACAATACGAACGTCCACAAAGCGCCTTAGGCACCCGCGAACAGCGAGGACCCCGTAACATGACCACACCTACCGAATTGGATCTCCTTGCCTTTTCGTTTTTTCGTGAATTCGCACGCTGCGAGTATTGCCTCAAGGCCGTTGGGCTTCTGGAGGGCTCCCCAAATAAACCACAGGCCGACTGGGGCACCTTCGCAGCACAGGTGATAGCAGTTTTTGACGTGCCACCGAATGCGGAAACTGAAGGCGCGATCCAGTACTACCTTACTCATCCCCCTAAAAAACAAGTGGTTTTAGACGGAGTCCTCAGTTGGTCGACGACGCTTCCCAATCATCAGAGCCAAGCAGAACTCGTTCTGCGCCTCGTGTGCAGAGTGAGGAACAACTTGTTCCATGGAGGGAAATTCAACGGCCACTGGTTTGAGCCACAAAGGAGCGAGGACTTGCTTCATCGAGGGCTGGTAATCCTACGAGCGGTAGTCTCAGGCCACTCCAAGGTTCGCGAAGCCTATGCGAATAGGGCTGACTGATCGGCTCTGATGACCGTCCACTCTTGGCCGGTCAGCGACGGTCTGGCTTAGACCGCCGCTATGCATGATCAAACCTCGGTCTGTTCTGCCATCTCCAGAGCGTCATCGACCTCAATCCCCAAATATCGAACGGTGCTTTCCAACTTCGTATGGCCGAGCAGCAGTTGAACCGCCCGCAGGTTCTTCGTCCTGCGATAGATAAGCGATGCCTTCGTACGTCTCATCGTATGAGTGCCATACATGGCTGGATCAAGGCCAACGGTCTTCACCCAGCCTTTGACGATGCGAGCGTACTGCTGAGTGGATAGATGGTCTGAGGTATGCAGTCGGCTAGGGAAAAGGCAGTCCTCGCTGCGTAGCTGGGCCTGATGTATCCAAGCCGCGACAGCGGACCGTGTTTGTTCAGTAATCTCGAACTGGACTGGCCGGTGCGTTTTCTGCTGCATCACCATGGCTCTTGAGGACACCTGTTCGCCATGGGCAACGTCGCGCACACGGAGCTTGGTTAAGTCGCAGGCTCGAAGCTTGCTGTCTATGGCCAGATCGAAGAGAGCCAGGTCACGGGTTCTCTCTCCAATTTGAAGCCTTACTCGGATCGCCCAGATATCTCTCAGTCGGAGGGGGCTTTCTGCCCGACCAATGTAAGCGTCCGGCGAACGCACCTTCCGAACTCCAGCTTTAAGGGCGATGGTGTCCGCGTATTTTTAAGCGGACGCGATCGCCCTTATCGCCAGGATTTCCATGCGCCAACGAAGCTCTTATCCGAAACCGTTCAAAGCCCAGGTCGTTCAGGAATGCCTCCAACCTGGGGCGACCGTATCCAGTGTCGCCATCAGCCACGGCATCAATGCCAACGTCATCCGCAAGTGGCTGCCGCTCTACCGAGACCAGCCTGCAACAACCTCGCTGCCAGCCTTCGTCCCGCTAAAAGCCGCACCTAAACGGCCAGCCGAAGCGTCAGTGATCATCGAGTTGCCCGTGGCCGGCCAGGTGATCACAGTGAGATGGCCAACCTCAGACCCCGAGGGCTGCGCGCAATTTATCCGGGCTGTTGCTCGATGATCCGCATCGATGCAATCTGGCTGACCACCGAGCCGATGGACATGCGCGCCGGCACCGAAACGGCATTGGCCCGAGTGATCGCGGTGTTCGGTGCGGCGAAGCCGCACTGCGCTTATCTATTCGCCAATCGCCGGGCTAACCGGATGAAAGTGCTGGTGCACGACGGCGTGGGCGTCTGGCTTGCCGCGCGACGACTGAATCAAGGCAAGTAATGAGATGGTCACCCCTCACCCTGCGAGGGCTACGCTTTCGCAGGGTGTTTTTAATTCGGAGACCATCACCATGAGCGATTTGGCACTGGTCGGTATCGACCTCGGCAAACACACCTTCCATCTGCACGGCCAGGACAAATCCGGTCGAGAGCTGTTTCGCAAGAAGCTTTCACGACAGCAGATGATGCGGTTCTTCGCCAACCTATCCGCTTGCACCGTGGTGATGGAAGCCTGCGCTGGTGCGCATTTCGTAGCGCGCGAGCTGACAGCTGTGGGCCATCAAGCCAAGCTGATTTCCCCGCAGTTCGTTAAGCCCTTCGTCAAAGGCAACAAAAACGACTTCATCGATGCGCAAGCGATCTGCGAGGCCGCTTCGCGCCCGACAATGCGCTTTGTTTCACCTAAGACCGAAGCCCAACAAACCCTTTCAGTATTGCACCGCCTGCGCGAATCGCTGATCCGCGACCGCACAAAGGCCGTCAATCAGGTGCATGGATTCCTGTTGGAGTTCGGCATCAGCCTGCCGCAGGGGCTGGCCGTCATGAAGCGCCTGTCTGATGTGCTCGCCGAGCACGAGTTGCCTGTTCGGTTAACAATGCTGCTACAGCGCTTGCACGACCATTTCGTCTACCTGGACGAGCAGGTCAAGGGGCTTGATAAAGAGCTAGCAGGCCAACTTGCTGACGATGATCTGGGCAGTCGTTTGCTAAGCATGCCGTGCGTCGGGCCGATCACCGCCAGCCTGCTGGCTGTAGAAATGGGTGATGGCCAGCAATACGGTTGCAGTCGCGACTTCGCAGCGTCCGTCGGACTGGTGCCCAGACAATACAGCACGGGCGGACGGGCGAATTTGCTGGGGATCAGCAAGCGTGGTGACAAGAACCTAAGACGGCTTTTGGTGCAGTGCGCCAGGCTCTACATGCAGCGTCTAGAGCATCAGAAAGGCGCTCTGGCCGACTGGGTGCGCAGCCTGCTGATGCGACGTCATTCCAACGTAGTCGCCTGCGCGCTGGCTAACAAGCTGGCACGCATAGCGTGGGCAATCGCCGCACACCACACCGAATACAAAGCAGGGCCAGACGCGCTGAACACCTAGCCCTGCGGTTGATGCTGTACCACGATTCACCTTTCAGGTTTTGCGATAGCTGAACAACAGATGAAATGAACGGCCTACCGGCCTGGCGAAGATCCTGACAGTGAAACCGGCTAGCTAGAGAAGCCGAGCAAGTTCTTAAGGTTCGTCAGGCGCGACTCTCATCGTGGCGCGGGGTATACCCCAATTAGACGCCGGATAGATTTTAGCAAGCCAACAACTTCATCCGTTAAACAGTATTGCAAAAAATGGGGTGACCATAGATTTCACTGGCCCGGCATTCGCCACGGCTGTGAGGTCGAACTCGACAGCGAGCAACTCCAGGCGTTGGTACTGGGCCTGCCGTGGCAACGCGTCGGCGCAGGTGGTGTGATCAGCATGCTGTAACCGCCGGCCATTTTGGCCGGTCTGTTTGTCGTCGTTTCGGGCCTGCTCTGGCACAATCGGCGGCATGACTTTCTCGCTCAACCTCGACCAGATGACCCCGGAACAGCTTCGAGCCTTGGCGGCACAGGCGTTGCAATTGCAGTCTCAGGTCGAGGCGATGAGCAAGAAGATCCAGAACGATGAAATCCTCATCGAACAGTTCAAGTTCGAAATCGCCCTGCTCAAACGCCACAAGTTTGCCAAGCGCAGTGAGCAAATCAGCCCGGCACAAGGCAGCTTGCTGGATGACCTGCTCGATACAGACCTTGAAGCCATCGAGGCAGAACTAAAACAGCTTCTTCCCGCTTCGTCACAGGCCGAGCCACGGCAATCACCCAAACGTGCACCATTGCCGCCGCAGTTTCCGCGTACCGTGATTCGCCACGAGCCAGAAAGCACTCAGTGCGCCTGTGGCTGCCAACTTCAGCGTATTGGGGAAGACGTCAGCGAGAAGCTGGATTACACGCCGGGCGTGTTTACCGTCGAGCAACATGTGCGTGGTAAATGGGCCTGCCGTCAGTGCGAAACACTGATCCAGGCGCCGGTGCCGGCGCAGGTTATCGACAAAGGTATCCCAACCGCAGGCCTGCTGGCCCACGTGATGGTGGCCAAGTTTGCCGATCACTTGCCGCTGTACCGGCAGGAGAGGATCTTTCGCCGCGCCGGGCTGGCAATCGCTCGCTCGACCTTGGCCCAGTGGGTTGGGCAAACCGGCGTGCGGCTCCAGCCTCTGGTCGATGCACTGAGTGAAGCGGTGCTGAACCAAGGCGTGATTCATGCTGATGAAACGCCTGTGCAAATGCTTGCGCCGGGAGAGAAGAAAACCCACCGGGCCTACGTCTGGGCCTACAGCACTACGCCGTTTTCGGCGCTCAAAGCGGTGGTTTACGACTTCAGTCCAAGCCGTGCTGGCGAACATGCGCGCAACTTCCTGGGCGACTGGAACGGCAAGCTGGTCTGCGATGACTTCGCTGGCTATAAAGCCGGTTTTGAGCAGGGCATCACTGAAATCGGCTGCATGGCTCACGCCCGTCGCAAGTTTTTCGATCTGCATGTGGCGAACAAAAGTCAGTTGGCCGAACAGGCGCTGCACTCGATCAGCGGTTTGTACGAGGTCGAACGCCAAGCGCGAGACATGAGTGATGAAGACCGCTGGCGAATACGGCAGGAAATGGCGGCACCGATCATTAAAAAACTGCATGACTGGATGTTGGCCCAGCGCGACCTGGTGCCCAACGGATCAGCCACGGCCAAAGCCCTCGATTACACCCTGAAACGCTGGGTAGCGCTGACGCGCTACCTGGAGGATGGGGCTGTGCCCATCGACAACAACCAGGTCGAGAACCAGATACGGCCATGGGCACTTGGACGCTCGAACTGGCTGTTTGCCGGGTCGCTGCGCAGCGGTAAACGGGCGGCGGCCATCATGAGCCTGATCCAGTCGGCGCGCATGAATGGACATGACCCGTATGCTTATCTCAAAGATGTGCTGACGCGGTTGCCAACGCAGCGGGCGAGCGAGATCGAGCAGTTGCTGCCGCATCAGTGGGTACCGGCCTGACTATCGTCGAGCGGATTGGGGCGATTACAGTAGACTAATCACCCAAGCTTATGGAACGAGTCGGATTAGAATGGACGCACTAGCAATCTTTTCGCCAAAAAATCTTAAACCTACAGGCCTTAATCCTGCCGTCGAGATCACAACGGCCTTGCCAGTGACTGTCAGCACCATGGAAAAAACCTACGTAGGGGATATACAAGGTGAATCATTAACGTTCTTCACCGCAGCATTTGACCACGCTACCAAGGTAGGCACCTACATCGCGATGGAGAGCTTCCAGGGTACGGTGAATGGGCGAACGGGCACTTTCAATTTTGTCCATTCCGCATCAACAACGGGCTCGGAGCGTAACGACGAATTTTTTTGCATCGTCGCAGGCAGTGGTACAAATGAATTGAAAGGAATCTCCGGATCCGGGGAGATCTCAATTGATGGTGAGGGTACGCATCGCATTCGGCTGAATTACCAGTTAGCCTGATTAGCTCGCTTTCTACTCAACACCGCCCCTTGTCGCACTCAGGGGCGGGTGTGATCACCGGACGCTTACCGACCAATTTTCCTTTGTTCCAGGGCTGACGGCCGCAGGTTACGATGATGTTCATGGCAAATCCTCCACGTGTGGGAGGACAAGGATGGTTAACCAGAGCAGCGGTCGCTAACCGGCCGGAAGCGGACTGAGGAGCGGTAAATAAATCTTTCCCCTTTTCGTTGGGTTTGCGAAGCGAATCCAAAAGAAAGAATGCGGTGAGTCAGGCACTCTTCGACTGCTGGTTTTGGGGCTGCTTCGCAACCCAACGCGGGACAAGCCCGCTCGCCACAGGTTACTTGTTGCCTGTTCTACCTAAATACCTTGAAAGGGCTGCATCTAACTCGCAGCCAAAAGCTAGGACAAATCAGCGACAGGGCTGACGCTACTGTCTCGTTCTGCGATGCTCAACACCGCCGGTAGCTGCTGCTCGACAGGTAACTCGGCGGTCTTATCAAGAAGTTCAGCCAAGTCGAAAACGGCCATTTCGACATAGCGTTTTATGCACATCCGCTCATAGGAAACGCTGCGAATACCGTCCAGTACCAGCCAGTTCAAGAACAGTGCGCCCATACCCAGCACCACGATCACCGAGCCCTTGCCCCATGTGAACAAAGGCGTGGCTTTAATAATTTCCGTGCACAATGCGATCATCAGCGCGATCAGAGAGGCGAAACTCAGGTTCTGGGATAAAGCAGGCCTGGCGGGTTTTCCGGTCAGGCCAGCATAAGCTGACAACTCGCGTAGTTTCTCAACCGTGTAGCCCTCCTTGCGCAATCCCTCCAGAAAGAAGGCATAACAAAGGGTGTTTTCCCTTTCTAGGCTCGGCTGGTGGTCAATCGCGTGATCTGCAAACTGCTGCGGGTAAACCATGCGCAATGCTTTAAGGCGCGTGACATAGAGCAGAAGAGCCCAAGGAGCCAGTGCCATGTAGGTGTAAGGAATCAACGTAGGGTTCTTGATGCCGAACATTGCGAACACAAAAAGCATTGCGGTTGACCCTATCGCTGACCACATTGGCCATAACTTGCGAGCATTGTGGAGTTTAAATATGTGTTTATTGGGTTGTTTACGACTGATTTTATAAAGGGCCTCGAGTTGAGCCCATTCCTTGAGTTTCATTATCCATCCTTATTTTTAAAGTCGTGATAACCGAGCGATACAACGTTGCCCGCAATTGCCACTGCTGACAACCCACAGCCAAAAAAGACGATCGAAAGGCGACAGATTTATTTTTCTATCACTATCCGATTTTGGCCGATATCCGCCCTTCGCGAACGGCCGCAATGGGTCGAAAGCAGCCATCCACGACTGGCAACTATCGCCCCTAGCCGCCGCGCATCAAGCGGTTCAAGCGGTCTCTTCATCCTCAATCAGCGCCCACAGCCTGGCCGCCTCGGCAAACTCAAGCATGTCGGCCAACTGGTCTGTGTCAACGTCGCTACGTCGGTGCGCGGAAATCGCGAGCTCGGCAAGCACTGCGGCCCTGCCATCGGGATCGGCTACCAGAGCGAACTGATCATTGAGTTCGGCCAGCCAGGCCGGTGGCAAGCTCAACACTTGACCGTCCACAGCTGATCGATCCGCGTCGTATAGGATTGGCTCATCATCTCCCTCCTCATTCCCCAGTCCGGTGTCGCCGGTACGCTGGCGGCTCGCATTGTCCCCCTCCCCCACCGCTCGTTGATGTCATCCATCACCTGCATCAGTCGGTCACATGCCAGCGATTGCTTGAGCGCAAACAAGTCCTCTGAAAACTCACCTGGTTGCCGCAGGTCCATCAGCAGCACCTCTGCCTTGCTGTACCGAAAACCCGGCCGGAAGATTCGCGCAACAGCATCGGTGGCCAGTCGGGTCATCAGCAGCGTGTCGCAGGTTGGGTACCTGACCATCTCCATCTTGCGCGAGGCCGAGACGATCTCGGTTGCTGATGACCTCACCGTCTCGGTTTCGCGCCACCTCGATACCAGCGCCCTGCACTTTGCCGCCCGGATCAATCTGAGCGAGTGGAAGAACAACCCAGCGTCGCGACAGTACATCTCGTTCACCAAGAGCAAGAACGGCAAGCGGCTTTCGCACTACTTCCAAGACTTCATCGGCTGCCAGGAAGGGATCGACAGTCCAGGCGAAACGCGCACGCTGCTCAAGGCCTTCACCGACTTCGTGAGCGCTGAAGACCTGTCGAGCAACACCGCCAGCGAGAAGAGCCAGGACCTGGTGGCCTACGCCCAGGCGCAGGGCAAGATCGGTGAGCCGATCAGCCTGGACGAGCTCTCCGAGGTGCTGGATGAGGACAGGCCGAAGACCTTCGCCTACTTCATCAGGGCCGGCGATTACGGACTCTCCGAGGCCTTTGCCGCCGACAAGCGCACGCTCAACCAGTATCGCCGCTACACCGGCCGCCCCGAAGGCATGTCGATCAGTTTCGAAGCGCACCTGCTTGGTGAGCGAGTCGAGTTCGACCAGGCCAGCGCCAGCCTGACCATCAAGAACCTTCCGACGCAGCTGGTCGACCAGCTGAAGCGGTCAGTGGCAGCCTGACTCCACGCACTTACCCGTGCTGGGCCTGTTACTCGAAATCTAGGTCAGCTTGAATTCGAGCCGCCACAGATGGTGCCCAGTTCTGTCCAGTTAATTGATACGTGGAGCGCGTCTTGCTCACGATGTGAATCGTATAGTGGTCTGAGGTTTTGGTAGCCGGGCTGATGAAAAGGCCCACGACCTCACCCCAGGTAGCCATACCGGCAGGCGCTTCCGATTTGATAACGCCAGCTCTCTTATCCATCTCAACAATCGCAAGGTTTGAGCTCATCGCGTTGACCGACGACTTCCAAACCTCCGCATATGGCTTGTTGTTGACTTCCAACGTAATTCCGCTGTCGGTCGGCTCAAGGCTATCGATGGTTGAGCAAGCAGTAGCGCCAGCAGCCAATACACAAATTCCCAGGGTTCGCAGCCAGCGTTTCATCACGTCCTGTTTTCCTATCTGATCGCCCTCGCCGGGCGGGAAGCACGCACAAAAAAGGCACCTGCCTCGCAGATGCCTGATACCGGATTAAGCGGGGAAAGGCCCCGCTCCGGCCTGATGAGTAAACAACATACCAAGCCAAATTGCCACCATGCCGCATCCGGCCACGGAGGGCGGCGCATGCCCAGGAGATACGCCATGCAACTCGACATCAACATCGAAGGGATCGTAGCCGAGTCGGTAGCCGCCGCGCTGAGCCCGGAAAAGCTGCAGCCGATCATCGACAAGAACATCGAAAGCGCGGTCACGAGCGCGATCAAAGAGCAGTTCTGCTACAACTCGCCGTTCAAGAAACTGCTGGAAGACAGCCTGGCGGGTGCTATGCCAACCTCGATCAAGGGCCTGGGCCGCTACGGCGATCTGGTGCTCAAAACCGTTTCTTCAATGATCGAAGACTACCAGGAACAGGCACTTCGCCAGACCATCACAGAAAAGCTCGCCAAAGTGCTTGAGCCGCTTCCTGCTCGCCTCAAGCTCTCTGAGCTGATCGACAAGCTGACCAAGGCCTTCGAGGACAGCCATCTTCGCGACAAATACGGCAGTAAATCGCCAACCTTCATCGTCGAGAAAGGCACAGGATACTCGTCCACTTCCGAGTACTGGACCCTCTACGCTGACGCCAACGAGGGGGTGGAGAAGTATTCGTGCCAGGTTCAGATGGCTTTCAACGGAGGCGGCGAATGCTACTCCCTTCGCGTGGGCGAGACCGACATGAAGAAGTCGCTGATCCTCGGTAGCGCGTACGGAGCCGAGGCCCTGGTGCTGAATCTGTACACGGGCGGCACCAAGGTCGAATACGAGCAGATCTACACGGGCGACATCCGCTACGCCGGATCAGACGACTACTGACCCTCCGGCGCTGCCCGCAAACCAAAACGCCGCCTGATGAGGCGGCGCTGATTGACGAAGAAAACGTTACCAGGTCTTCGGCTCTGACTTCTTGTACGAACCACCGGTCATGCACTTCTCCACCAGGTCTTCGCGGGCCTTGTTGTCCGGAAGAGTTTTCAGGTAGTCAGGCTGGCAGTGTTCGGCGGTCGGCTCGTAGGCTGCAGTGTCGACGGCATCTTCTTTACAGCCGGCCAAGCCAATAGCGAGCGCGGCAACGAAGAGCGGAGCAATGGCTCGTTTCATGAGGTTCCTTCCTGTGAAATGGCCGGGCGTTATACCAAAGATCGATGCGCGCCGCAAAACCTGACACCACGTGCTGCCCGCCAGCGCCCTAACCGTTGCCGTGATCGTACCCGCCACCTTCTGCCAGTGACACCTCATATTCTGCAGGGGCCCCCGCCGGAGTCGGCAGCTTGCGGGCAGTGTGTTTTGCACCGCACTTAGGGCAGCTCAACTTCAAATCGCCCGTGTCCGGATCATCATGCAGATCAGCCTTGAACTCCGTATTGCATTTCTTGCAGGTAGTCATGAGCCATTCCTCCAAGTGATGAACACGAAAGTATAGACCCCCTTCCCCTATTCAACGATAACGCCTCCCCGGCGAGGGTGGCGCCTGCATGAGGAAAGCAGCGAGTTTACTCGGACAGCGGACCATGTTTCGCAATGTGAGCATCTTTGAACGTACCGAACCCAGCCTGCATGAGTGCATTTTGCATGGCCATCCCACCAAACGCCCCATGGGATACAGGTACTTTCACGCTTCGCCCGCCCTTTGAAACTATATCAACCTCTGCAATGAACTCAACAAATGCTGCTAGTACCGTCCCGTGGGCGACCACAAGCTCATACGATCCAAATTCGTGAACGGGTAAGTTTCGAAGCGCTAGCAGGCTTGATTGGCTAACCTCTCGCATATGAGAAGTCCACCCCCTCATTAGAGTAGTTACCGAACCATCTTGGATCGTAGTTTGGCACACCGCATTACAGAGAGTTGCAGCACAATCTACCACTGCTAAAAATGCTTCAGCACGATCTCGATCAGACCTCTTTTTCATATCGATCTGATGTTGAATTTGTTCAAACGCCACCGCATTTTGGCTTGAAACCTGTGCTCGACTAACAGCTAGCGCCCCGATAATTGCCAAAATTGAGCCAACGGCTTGAACCCAACTGGCAATTTCAGAGCTTGTCAAATCATTGACCCTTATTAACAGGCTGACCATAAAAATTAACGCAAAAGCCCAAACAAAATTCTGAACCGACAGCCAAGGCTTCAATAGGCTTTTTCCATAATCGTTGAGCATTGTCCCTCCTATTTCCAGCCGCTAATAGTAAACGGCGAGGTATCCCCATGCCCACAGAAAACCGATCCAGCAACACAGAGATGGTCAGCGTGCCGAGTGAAACCATCGAGCAAGCGGAAAAGCTGCCGCAGGAAGACAACTGTTGCACCATGGCTCGAGAGTTTCGCACCATCCTGGCCAAGCCAGTCGATCAGCGCCAGGGCGAGCCGGTGGCCTACGCAGACCCCAGGTCATTTGAGAACTTAAAGTCTTTTGGGCGTCTTGGCGGTATCTATCAGCATGAATGGATGTGGGCCGAACCAGAGCCTGGCATGGTTCCGCTCTACACCCACGCCGATGCTGGCGAGGTTGAGCGACTCCACAAGATCGCCTACGACACCCAAGCGGCGCTTATTGCAGCGAACCGCCAGATCAAGATGCTTGAGGGAGAGCTCGACACCCTGCGCGCCCAGCTGGCCGAGCGGGATGCGCTGCTGCGAGAGTCCTACGCAGAGCTCCTCGCCATCAAGGCTGAAATCGGTTTTCGCGGCGCCACGATCGCCCTGATTGGTCGCATTGACGCGACCCTGTCTGTCAGTGCAGATCCGGAGTCGAAGTCGTGAAAACGCACTTCGCACCATTCACTGACCTGGAAGACATTGAGCAGACGCCCTGCGGTACCTGGCTGGGTGAGGCCAGCGAGCTATCAGGCGACTGGGCCGAAGTCGATTGCCAGCTGTGTCAGAAACGCAAGGAAAGGATCATCGCTGCCGCAGCTGATGAGGAGCGCTTCATCGTCGAGCAGATGGGCGACATGGCGGCCTTCATGCGTGCGGAAGACTCCGCCCAGCAAGAGAACATCTGTACTCCCCAGCTGTAACCCCTCTCCCCTCTATTACGAGGCGACGAGAAGGTCGGCAGCCGGTACGCCTTCAGTGGCAGCGCGGCGGGCCCGGCCCACGCCCCACGCCAACGCCCTAGTCATCGACTCGCCAGGCCGGGAATCGAAGGCCTCCTCATGGATGGCCATGCCGCTAGGGGCGTAAAGGCCGATGAACATCTGCGTATTGCCTGTTCGCGACAATCTTACCTGAACGTCAATGAAAGTCCCGTCATCGAGAGTTTCTTCATGGTCCCGGTGATGCTGGGTCGGATCCGCCCACTGCCAATAAACGTCTCCGCGAATACGAATGTCGTACTCCACGTCTTTAGTTGAATGCCATCAAGCCACCATAGCCAAAGCGAAGCGGTTCGCAACCGCACCAGCCTGATTTGTGATTTGAATCAGACAATTGGCTAGCACGGCTTTTGCTAACCCCTCTCCCCTCTATTCACTGCCGCGATATGGCGGCCAAGGAAGCGCTATGCCCAAGTCAAAGCAGGCGGCACCGTGGTGCCCAGATGAATGCCCGATCACCGGGCGCAAGTTCTTCATGTGGATCGAGCGCGCCGATGGCGGCCAGGTCCCGACCTACGGTGGCCCGTACGACAGCTTCACAATTGCCGAGCGTGACGAACAGGGAACCTTCTGGTGCGAACGATTCGACCACGACGAAGGCGTCTGGTCGGACAGCATCCACATCGACCTGCGACTGATCGACAACCAGCGTGAAGACTTCGAGTTCGGCCAGATGGATCAGCTGCAAAGCGAATTACAGGCCCTTCGCCCTGACGCCGAGCGCTACCGATGGCTGCGAAACCCAGACGACCAAGAGGACCTGGGCAGCGAATACAACATGCCTCCCATCATCTGCGGTTACGCCGAACATGAGGACATTCTTGCCAACGACGCGCTAGACCGAGCGATCGACCAGGGTATGGAGGCGCTCAAGTCATGACCCGCCTCGCCCTCTGCCTCCTGCTGCTGGCCACCCTGGCCGGCTGCGAACCGATGACGCCAGCGCAGGCTGCGCGACAGAAGCTGGACAATCCAATGCGTGGCACAACTGTTGAGCATGACGACGCCCGAGCCGTGACCTGCTGGAAGTGATCAGCAGGCGGCGGTGCCGGCGCGGCAAGCGGCCTGTCCTGTTTACCCGACTGGATGCTGCGTGGCCCAGACCAGGCCGGCAACGAGCGCCAGCTCTCCCCGCACGAAACCCAACCCGAACCTACACCCGCTCTGGCGCCTGGGCGCTGGATTGATGAGAGGTATCAGCTGTGAGCGCAGTAACT
>NZ_JABWRU010000036.1:0-18420 GCF_014269165.1 Pseudomonas sp. SWRI68
GGGTGGAGGATCTTCTTGGGTGGGATGCGTCGGGAGGTATCAATTTCGGGGCAGGGGTGTTTCTAGATGTTGCAGTCGAAGTGCATGGCTGGGGATTTTCAGCGCCTATGAGATCGAGCGCCGCCCGCGCGGCGCATCGCGACGCAAGGCCGCTCCAACATTTGTTTCGGGCCAGTGAGGCCAGTGGCATTGGCGCGCGACCGCCTTGTTTGTACGACGCGATATTGAGGCGGGCACCAAGGGGCCGCGCGCCAATCCCTCAGGCATAATTGGCCCGAAACAGATGTAGGAGCGGCCTTGCGTCGCGATGCGCCGCGCGGGCGGCGCTCGATCTCACAGGCGCTAAAAGCGTCATGGCGAACAGCTACGCGCCGCGCGGGCGGCGCTCGATCTCACAGGCGCTAAAACCGTCATGGCGAACCCCCACCAAAACAACCACAATTCAGCGCCCAAGCCCATCCCCAATAACAATCCCCTCAGCCCGCATCGCGTCAATCAACCCGCCCCGCACATCGGGCAGGTTGAGCATGCTGCTCTGGCGCACCCGGCGCACCTCTTCGCCGCTGTACGGTGGCCATTGCTCGGGTGAACTGTTGCCAGCCATCCCGTCCCGCGCCAGTAGCCAGTTCAGCAAATCGGCTATCTGCTGATCGTTGAGCGCCGACTGTGAAATCCCCGGCACCCGCACCAGAAACTCGCGCCCACCCGGTACCCTCAGAAAGTTGCCGACAAACCCCTGCATGCGCGGCGTGTCGTTGGCCACCGAGCCCTCGCCGTGGTCCCGGTGGCAGCCGGCGCACTGCAACTGGTAGTTCACCGGCACCGAGTACCCGGCTTGGGCAATCGGCACCGGTGGCACCTCGTTACCCTGTGCCGGGCGCTGGTTGGGGTTGGGCAGGGTCCTGGCCTGGGCGACGGGCGCCAGTAGGCACAGGAGCAGCAACGCCGTCAGACCCTTCACGGCGCTATACCGCTACGCCGCGGATGATGGTCACGGTGCAGTTGTAGATCTTCGACTCCGCACCCAGGCACCAGTTGATGTCGTTGTTGTTGAAGGGCCGATACAACGGCTGTTCATCGTCGTTGCGCGAGCAGGCGCACTGGCCGCAGGCGTGCTTACCGCAGCAATCGTTGTACGAGATGATGTAGTTCTTGCCGTCGGCCGGGTTGCGGCAGGTGCCGATCCAGGTCACCAGCGAGGCATCGGTGCCGGGCGGGCAGGAAGTAATCGAGCCGCCGCAGCACGAGCACAGAAAGCCGTCGATCGAGCAGTTGCGCCAGTAGTCGCAGCTGGTCGGGTCGCCAGGGTCACCCATCTTCGGTTGCTCGGCGGCCAGCGCCTTGGCGGTGCGGTCGATCGGCAGCAGCACCGGTAGCGCCGCGCCCGCGACAATCAGCGAACCCAGGCGCGCCAACACCTTGCGCCGTGAGGTGGTGTCGGCAACGTGGCGGCTGGAGCGTTCAAACAGTTTGTCGAGAAAACTCATGGTGTGCTCCGCGATCAGTGCTGCGCGCTGTGTGGGTGGGCGTGGTCGTGGCCATGCGCGTGGTTACCGTGCAGGTACTGCTGCAGGCTGGCGCTGCCCAGGTGCACGGCCTCGAACAGGCTGTCCAGGTGCTCGCGGGAGTTGACCAGGCCCTTGGCGCGCAGGGTGCCGGCCTGGTCGATCAACACGGCGTAGGGCAGCTTGCCGATCTGGTAGGTCATGCCGATCTCGGGGCCGACCACGTAGGTGGCCTGCTGCAAATCGTTGGCTTCGATCAGCGCTTGCTGTTCGGCGAAATCACCGTCGCTGACATAGATCACGTCCAGCGCGCCGTTGTTGTCCTTGGCGATCGACTTGATCGCCGGCAGCAGCGATTTGCACACCGGGCAGCCAGGGGCAAGGAAGAACAGCAACTGCGAACGCTCGCCGTGGTAGCCGATGTTCACCGGGCGGCCGTGGCGGTCGGCGGCGGTCACCTGTGGGGCGGGGTCGTTGACGGTTACGCCTTTGTCCACCATCAGCGCCCCGGCCGGTGCGATACGGCCATGCAGCACGCCGATCTGGCGCACCAGGGCCATGACCGTGAAGGCCACTGCAATCAGCAGCAGCCAGAGCAGAATGTTCGATGCGATGAGCAGTTGCATGGGTTATCTCCCCGTCAATTTGGCAAGACGCGGCTGGTTGGCCAGCAGGCCATCCACCGCGACATGAAGCAGCAGCGCCACGGCACTTGCCGCGATCACCACGAAAATATCCAGGCCACCGAGTGCGCGCTCTGCCATGGGCAATGCCGCCAGGCCGGCCAGCACGGTGATCACCAGGTTGCGCAGCAACAACACCGGGCGCAGGGGCTGGGTGGCGCCGGGGCCTGAACAGCCGCAATCGATGTCGCGGCGCCCGCGCCAGAGGTTGACGCCGATGGCGCCGGCATACAGCGCCATCAGCAGGGCTACCCCCAGCGCTGCGCTGGCGCGCCAGGCGGGCAATAGCAGGGCCAGCGCCAGGGCCAGCTCAGCCAGCGCCAGGCTTGCCGTGGCGGCGGGGGCCAGGGGCGAGGGCAGCACCTGGTAGGCGCGCACGACGGCACTGAAGGCGCGCCGGTCGCGCAGCTTGTGGCTGGCGGCGCTGGCCAGCAGCGCCGCCAGGGCTGTGCTGCTGGCAATCACGAGGACAGGGTCGAGCATGATCGGGTCTCCTGTTTACCAAGGGGCGAAGGTAAGCACTGGTGTGTCGGCGATCTGGTCCATGGCACCGCTGTGCTTGCCTGTGGTCAGGTCGAAGAACTGCACGCCGCCTTCCAGGTCGGTGGCCACCAGGATGGGCGCCTGGTCATGGCTTGCCTGCAGGCTCCAGACCGGCTTGGGTGAGTCGAGGGTGCCGAGTTTTTTGCCGGTCTTCAGGTCGAAGGCCCAGATGGTGGTACTCGGGTCTTCCCATTTGCCATCGGTGTGCTGGTCATGCATCAGCGCATACAAGCGGTTCAGGCCCGGCGCCAGGGCCAGGGCTTGCCAGCCACCCGGTGCCCAGCCTTGCTGGCGCTCCTGGTCACTGACCAGCGACCAGGTGGGCTGCGGCTTGGCCTTGCCCCCTTCGAAGCTCACCGGGTACACCTCGCCATGGGTGGTGGTGAAGTAGTAGGTGTCGCCATTGGCGATGGCGCGCTCGTTCAGGCGGACCTTGTTCGGGTCGAAGAAGGGCGTCTGGGTGCGCGAGACCTCTTTGCCTTCGTCATCCAGCGTCACCACCAATAGCTGGCCGTCACCGCACAGCGAGGCGAAGCTGCGTTTGCCGACCGGGTAGTTGAGCACGCAGCCGCTGATGGCGACTTCGCTGGCGACCTTGTGCGTCTGGGTATTGACCACGGTCACCGAGGTCGACGGCGTGAGGTTGAAGACGTAGGCCAGCTTGCTGTCGGCGCTGACGCCCATGGCGTACTTCTCAGTGAGCGTCGAGGCGCGCTTGGTGGGCAGCACCACTTCCCATTGCGGGCGCAGGGTCTGGGTGTCCCAGGCCACCAGCACGTCGGTGCGCTCGCCGTAGGTACCGCGCGAGTAGAACAGGTTGGCCGAGTACAGGGTGCGGTTGTCCGGACTCAGCGCGGTGGGGGCGACAAAGGCGTTGGTGGTCATGCCGAGCATGCGTTTGGCCTTGGGGTCGACCACCACCACCTTGCCGGCGATCGGGTTCTTGAAGTCCACATCGAGGATGTACACACGGTGTGGGTCCGGCGGGAACGGCAGGCTGTTCTGGCCGATCTCTTCGGCGGGCAGGTCGGCCCGCACCGCGCTTGTGCTCGCGGCCAGGGCCAAGGCCAAGGCTGCCGAGATGCTAAGCCTGTCTACGCGACGCATTGGCTATCTCCGATGTTGTTATGGGTTATGCAGAAATCGCAGTGATCGCAGTGTGCCGCCTGGGCCGTGGTGGTGATTTGGCCAGCGTGACATTCTCTTGAGGCTCCCTGACAAAACGCCCTTCGGGGCTGGCAGGCGGGTGGGCAAGGGCCTGAAGATCGGCCCGCACCTACTTTTGCGCTGCCCTCCAGGAGTCATCTCATGAGCGATATCCAGCTGTTACCTGCCGTGGTCGAGTTCCTCGCCAGGCCCCACGGCCATTTCATCGATGGCCAGTACCTGGCGGGTGAAGCGGGGCCTTCGGTCGACATTCACGACCCGTCAAGCGGCGCCGTCATCAGCCGTGTCGCCGAGGCCAGCGAGGCGGAAGTGGCGCGTGCAGTGCTCAGCGCTCGGCAAGCCTTCAAGGGCAGTTGGGCGCAGGTTTCGCCTTATCAGAAAGGCGTGGTGCTCAACCGCCTGGCCGACCTGATCGAGGCCAATACCGAGGAGCTGGCTCAGCTGGAGACCCTGTGCTCGGGCAAGTCGATCAACCTCTCGCGCGGGTTGGAGATCGCTCAAAGTGTAGTTTTCCTGCGTTACTTCGCGGGTTGGGCAAGCAAGATCACCGGCCAGACCATGACCCCGTCGCTGCCGTCATTCGGCGGCGAGCGCTATACCGCCTTCACCTTGCGCGAGCCGGTAGGTGTGGTGGCAGGCATCGTGCCGTGGAATTTTTCGGTGATGATCGGCATCTGGAAAATCGCCTCGGCCCTGGTGACCGGTTGCACCATTGTGGTCAAGCCCAGCGAATTCACGCCGCTGACGCTGCTGCGCATCGCTGAGCTAGCGGTAGAAGCGGGGGTGCCGGCGGGTGCGTTCAACGTGGTCAACGGGCGCGGGCAGGCGGGCCAGTGGTTGATCGAGCATCCGCAGGTGGCCAAGGTGGCATTCACCGGGTCGGTGCCGACCGGTATCGCCGTGGGCAAGGCCGCAATGGCGGCCAACCTGACCCGCGCCACGCTGGAGCTGGGCGGCAAGAACCCGGCAGCGTTGTTGGCCGATGTGGATGTGGACAGTGCTGTGGCGGGCATCCTGCAAACGGCCTTTGTGCACCAGGGCCAGGTGTGTGCGTCACCGGAGCGGGTGTATGTGCACCGCAGCAAGGTCGAGGCCTTCACCCGCAAGCTGGGGGAGGCACTGGGGCAGTTGAAGATAGGTTCGGCACTGGACCCCGAGGCCCAGTTTGGCCCCCTGGCCAATGCTGCGCACCGTGAGAAGATTCTTGGCTTCTTCGCGCGTGCGCGTGCCAGCAATACGGTGATCTGCGGGGCGAGAGCGCTCGATCGGCCGGGCTATTTCGTCGAGCCCACGGTGGTGCTGGCGAACGATGCCAACGACCCGTTGCTGCGCGAGGAAACCTTCGGCCCGATCGTCTGTGTGCTGCCGTTCGATGACGAGGAGCAGCTGCTGGCGTTGATGAACGATAGCCCCTATGGCTTGACCGCGAGCCTGTGGACCAATGACCTGTCCAAGGCGCTGCGGTTGATTCCGCAGATCGAGGCGGGCACGGTCTGGGTCAACATGCACACCTTCCTCGACCCTGCGGTGCCGTTTGGTGGGACCAAGGCATCTGGGGTCGGGCGCGAGTTTGGCAGTGCGTTCATCGAGGATTACACCGAGCTCAAGTCGGTGATGATCAGGTATTGATCAATGTTCAGGGAGGATTGCGGTTTGTTCGTCGGGAGATAGAGGGGAGGCGGCTAGTTGCTTGTCTTGGGTTTGGCCTCTTCGCGGGTACTGGCAACGCACCTCTCAGATCGACAGCCGCACCACCCGGTTATCCAGCGCCTGCTGTGCCTGGTCACGCCGCTTGTTCACCATCAATTCCCCAATCGCAATCAGCCGGGTTCGTGTGATGTTGCGCGACAACCACCTCTAACTATGCGGCACCGCCTTGCTCGCCACATTCCCCGCATACTCCGGTTTCAGATGCCCCTGCTCATCCAGCAGGTAGGCATCCATCACCTCACGCACCACGGGCCCCGCCACGCGCCCGCCCGCTTCACCATTCTCGATCATGACTGCCACCACCACACTCGGGTGATCAGCCGGGGCAAAGCCGACGAACAGGGCGTTGTCGCGGTGCCGCTCCAGGGTCTTGTTGCGGTTGTAGCGCTCGCCCTGCTTGATCGCCACCACCTGCGCCGTGCCGCTCTTGCCGGCGATGCGGTACTGGGCGCCGGCCGCCGAAGCGCGGGCGATGCCACGCGGGTCGTGCATGACCATCTGCATGCCCTGGCTGACCTGGTCCCAGGCGTGCTTGTCGTGCAGCACGATGTCGGGCATGGGGTTGGGGTCGACCGGCGTCTCGCCGCCCACGGTCATGGCCAGGTGCGGGCGGTGCCACACGCCCTTGCTCGCCAGCAGGCTGGTGGCCTGGGCCAACTGCAGCGGGGTGACCTGCATGTAGCCCTGGCCGATACCCAAAATCAACGTCTCGCCGGGGAACCAGGCCTGGCGCCGCGTGGCACGCTTCCACTCGGCGGACGGCATCAGCCCGGACGCTTCTTCGAACATGTCCAGCGACACCTTCTGCCCCAGGCCGAACTCGGCCATGTAATCGTGCAGGCGCTCGATCCCCAGCTTGTGCGCCAGGTCATAGAAGTAGGTGTCGTTGGACCGCATGATTGCGGTGTACATGTCCACCCAGCCGTCGCCGCTGCGGTTCCAGTTGCGGTACTTGTGCGCGTAGTTGGGCAGTTCGTAGTAGCCCGGGTCGAACACCCGGCTGCCAGGTGTGATCACGCCGCTGTCGAGGCCGGCGATGGCCACTTCCGGTTTTACCGTCGAACCCGGCGCATACAGGCCGCGCAATACGCGGTTGAACAGCGGGCGGTCGATCGAGTCGCGCAGGGCGGCGTACTGCTTGAAGCTGATGCCCTTGACGAACAGGTTGGGGTCGAAGCTTGGGTTGCTGACCATCGCCAGCACGTCGCCGTTGGCCGGGTCCAGTACCACCACCGAGCCGCGTCGATCGCCCAGGGCCTTTTCGGCGGCCAGTTGCAGGTGGGCATCCAGGCTCAGGATGATGTCCTTGCCGGGGGTCGGTGCCTTGTGGTTGAGCACACGCATGACCCGGCCCTGGGCGTTGGTCTCGACTTCTTCGTAGCCCACCTGGCCGTGCAACTGGCCTTCGTAGAAGTGCTCGATGCCGGTCTTGCCGATCGACTGGGTGCCCCGGTACTCGGTGCTGTCGAGGGTCTTGGCTTCTCTTTCGTTGATGCGCCCGACATACCCCACCGAATGGGCGAAATGCTCGGCCAGGGGGTATTCGCGAATGAACTGCGGCTCTACATCAAGGCCTGGCAGGCGGAACTGGTTGACCGCAATCAGGGCGATCTGTTCTTCGTTCAGGCCGACCAGCAGGGTGACCGGCTCAAACGGTTTGCGGCCGCGGCGCAGGTCCTTGTCGAACTGTTTACGGTCATCCTCGGTCAGGCTCAGGACCTGCGCCAGGGTATCGAGCACCTTGGCCGAATCGCCTGCCCGTTCACGGGTCATGGTCAGGTCGAAACTGGGTTTGTTGTCTGCCAGCACCACGCCGTTGCGATCGTAGATCAGCCCGCGCTCGGGGGCGATGGGCAGCACGTGCACGCGGTTGTTTTCCGACACGGCGCTTTGCTGGTCATGCTGCACGACCTGAAGCACATAGAGGCGGCCCACCAGGACCGCGACCAGGCTGAAGACCAGGGCAGCGCAGGCCAGTAGCCGGCGATTGACCAGGTGCTTTTCCTTTTCGTGGTCCTTGAGGGGGATGGGTTGGGGCATGGGGAACTCTGAGGGGTAGCGGTGTGGCCGGGCAGCGGCCCCAGGGCCGGCGATGCTACGCAACGCGTCCTTTTCCCTCAAGGCAGGCAGGCGTTGGCGGGGGCTGGCGATCGGCCGTTGGCCCCCGTGATCAGGGTGCTTACGGGCAACATGAAGATTTGTTCATGGCTGCGCTCGTTGGCGTGATGAATGGCTCGCAGAAAGGTACTTTGTGGATCCATAAAAACAGGTGTGCGGTAAACGAACGGAAAAACTAAAAATTGCTAAATTCATAACTAATTGAAAATGCTGATAAAAATAGTAAATATTTTTTGGTGAATGCCAATTTCTGTGCCATGTGGTGGTTTAGCCAAAATTCACCATATTGTCTATGGATCCATTATCTGGTTGATTAGCGCCTGACGACGGCCAGAGCCCTCCGGCCGTGCGCGACAACAATTACAAGAAGGGTCCAGTCATGAATGGCTTATCACGGGCGTGGAACCGTCACGGTTTCTGCTGCTCGCCTTGCGTGTGCACGTCTTCTCTCTCGTCTGTGGTCAGCATCGGCCGGCAGGTGACCCCATGAACACCGACCTCAAGCAGCGTCTGGACAATGAGCCGATGGGCCGATTCCAGTGCCTGGCCATTGGTATCTGCATCGTGCTGAACATGATCGATGGCTTCGATGTGCTGGTGATGGCCTTCACGGCGGCTTCGGTTTCTGCAGAGTGGGGCCTGAGCGGGGCGCAGGTGGGGCTGTTGCTCAGCGCCGGCCTGTTCGGCATGGCGGCCGGGTCGCTGTTCATCGCGCCGTGGGCCGACCGTTTCGGCCGCCGCCCGCTGATTCTGTTCTGCCTTGCGCTCTCCGGTATTGGCATGCTGCTCTCGGCCTTGAGCCAGAGCCCGTTGCAACTGGCGCTGCTGCGCGGCCTGACCGGGCTTGGCATCGGCGGCATTCTGGCGAGCAGCAATGTGATTGCCAGCGAATATGCCAGCAAACGCTGGCGCGGCCTGGCGGTGAGCCTGCAGTCCACCGGTTATGCCTTGGGCGCCACGCTTGGCGGCTTGCTGGCGGTATGGTTGCTGGGCCATTGGGGCTGGCGCTCGGTGTTTCTGTTCGGTGGCATCGTCACCGTGCTGGTGATCCCCCTGGTGCTGTTGTGGCTGCCGGAATCGCTGGACTTCTTGTTGGCGCGTCGCCCGCGTAATGCCCTGGCGCGGGTCAACCGCCTGGCGGCCAAACTGGGGCAGCCGGCACTGTCAGCATTGCCGGCGCCACAGCTCAAGGTGCCAGGCGCTGCCACCGGGTTCAGGCAGTTGCTGACACCCGACATGCGCCGCACCACCCTGGTGATCTGGTTGCTGTTCTTCCTGGTGATGTTCGGGTTCTATTTCGTCATGAGCTGGACACCAAAACTGCTGGTTGCCGCAGGCCTGTCGGCGCAGCAGGGCATCACCGGCGGGGTGCTGCTGAGCGTTGGCGGCATCCTCGGGGCGGCGCTGATTGGTGGCTTGTCGTCGCGCTGGCCACTGAGCCGCGTGTTGTCGATGTTCATGCTGATCACCGCCGGGCTGCTGGTGCTGTTCGTGGCGAGCGGTTCATCGGTCAGCGCAGCGCTGGCGCTGGGGCTGCTGATCGGGCTGTTCTCCAACGGCTGCGTGGCGGGGCTGTATGCCCTGTCGCCGGTGGTTTATGACGCTTCAGTGCGCGCCACCGGGGTGGGCTGGGGCATCGGCATCGGCCGGATCGGCGCCATCCTGTCGCCGACCGTGGCCGGCGTGTTGCTCGATGGGGGCTGGCAACCGCTGCACCTGTACGGGGTGTTCGCCATTGTCTTCGTACTGGCCGCAGGTTGCCTGCTGTTGCTCCGGCCAGCGGCAAGGCCGGCGCAGCCCGCCCTGGTCGACGCCTAGGCCTGGCCATCGATGATCGCCTCGGCGACCGTCGCGCAAAACCATTGCAGGGCGGCAGAGTTGTCGCTGTTGGGGTGCCAGTTCAGCGAGACATCGAACGCGGCCACCTGGAAGGGCAATTCGAGCATCTTCAAGCCGCCGTCCTGCATGAACAGCCTGGCGATCTGGGCCGGCAATACCGCCAGCAGGTCGGTGCCGGGAATGATCTTGGGCAGCACCGAGAAGTGCGGCACGTGCAGGCTGATGCGGCGCTGCACCTGCATGCTGTTCAGCACATCCTCGACGCTGCCGTGGCCGGTGGTGCGGGTGACGGTGATGTGGCGCTCGGCAACGAACTGCTCAAGGCTGAGGCTGTCGCCGATGCGCGGGTGGGCGCTGCTCAGCAGGCAGACGTAGCGCTCGTGCATCAGCACCTGGCTGCGGGTGCCGGGCACGGGTGGGCGGCAAATCGCAGCGTCGATCTTGCCACTGGCCAGCCACTCGCCCACCTGGTCGACCTGCAAGGGCAGCACTTCGACCTCGGCCTGCGGTGCCTCGCGGTTCAGGCGCGCCAGAATCAGCGGTAAAAAGCCCATTTCGCCAAGGTCGGAGAGGGCGATGCGAAACCTGCGCTCGGTGCTGGCAGGGTCGAACTGGCGGGTGCTCTGCACGGCGCTTTCAATGCGCGTCAGTGCATCACGCAGCGTCGCGTACAGCTGGTCGGCAACGAACGTCGGCTGGATGCCGTCACGGGTGCGGCTGAACAGGGTGTCGTCGAACAGCTCGCGCAGGCGCGCCAGGCCATAGCTCACCGAAGGTTGGGTGACGAACAAACGCTCGGCGGCGAGGGTGACGCTGCGGGCTTCGTAAAGGGTGACGAAGGTGCGGATCAGGTTCAGGTCAATGTGGCTCATGGGCACTCGCGTCGTGCGTGGTTATATAGATCAGTTTTATTTTTGTCAAAGATAGTATCGATTTGATCAATTTGGTAGCGGCTGCAAAAGTAACCCAAATTCTAAAAACGAGCTGCAAGGGTCTTTATGAAAACTGTTCACAGCGCCGCCTACGACATCCTCCGCCAGCATGGCCTGACCACGATGTTTGGTAACCCTGGCTCCAACGAGCTGCCGTTTCTCAAGGGCTTCCCAGAAGATTTTCGCTATGTCCTGGGCCTGCATGAAGGGGCGGTAGTGGGCATGGCCGACGGCTATGCGCTTGCCAGCGGCCAGCCGACGTTCGTCAACCTGCATGCCGCCGCCGGCACCGGCAATGGCATGGGCGCACTGACCAACGCCTGGTACTCCCACAGCCCGCTGGTGATCACCGCCGGCCAGCAGGTACGCAGCATGATCGGCGTGGAGGCCATGCTGGCCAATGTGGACGCGGCGCAGTTGCCCAAGCCGCTGGTCAAGTGGAGCCACGAACCGGCCTCGGCGCAGGATGTGCCGCGTGCCCTCAGCCAGGCGATCCATGCTGCCAGCCTGCCGCCACGCGGCCCTGTGTATGTATCGATCCCTTATGACGACTGGGCCTGCGAAGCACCGAAGGGCGTCGAGCATCTGGCCCGTCGGCAGGTAGCCAGTGCCGGGCTGGCTTCGCCGGCACAGGTGCAGGGGCTGTGCGAGCGCTTGTCGGCGGCGCGCAACCCCGTGCTGGTACTGGGGCCGGATGTCGATGGCTGCGGGGCCAACGGCCTGGCGGTGCAACTGGCGGAAAAGCTGCGCATGACCGCCTGGGTGGCGCCGTCGGCCTCACGTTGCCCGTTCCCGACGCGGCATGCGTGTTTCCGTGGGGTACTGCCGGCTTCGATCGCGGGCATCAGCCGCTGCCTGGCGGAGCACGACCTCATCCTGGTGGTGGGGGCACCGGTGTTTCGCTATCACCAATATGCACCGGGCGACTACCTGCCTGCCGACTGCCAGCTGCTGCACCTGACCTGCGACCCTGGCGAGGCCGCGCGCGCTCCGATGGGTGATGCCCTGGTCGCGGATATCGCGCTGACACTTGAAGCCCTGGTGGCGGGCGTGACGCCGAGCGAGCGGCCCATGCCGGTGGCCTTGCCGCAGCCGGAGCCGGTGGCCGACGACGGCGGGCTGCTGCACCCGGAAACGGTCTTCGAGCTGATCGACCGCCTGGCCCCCGCCAACGCGATCTACGTCAAGGAGTCCACCTCCACGGTCGGTGCCTTCTGGCGGCGTGTTGCAATGCGTGAGCCGGGCAGCTACTTCTTCCCGGCCGCAGGGGGCTTGGGTTTCGGCCTGCCAGCGGCGGTCGGCGTGCAGCTGGCATCCCCCGAGCGGCGCGTCATCGGCATCATCGGCGACGGCTCGGCGAACTACGGCATCACCGCGCTGTGGACGGCTGCGCAGTACAACATCCCGGTAGTGTTCATCATTCTGAAGAACGGCACCTATGGGGCGCTGCGCTGGTTTGCCGATGTGCTGAACGTGAGCGATGCGCCAGGGCTGGACGTGCCAGGCCTGGACTTTTGCGCCATCGCCCAGGGGTACGGCGTGCAGGCTGTGCAGGCGCAAACCGGTGCCGAGTTCGCCCGTGCGTTCAGCGCGGCCCTGGCGGGTAACCGCCCCGTGCTGATCGAGGTACCGACCCAGACCATTGCTCCCTGAAGCATCGGGCAACCGCCGCGCCTGGCGCGAAACACAACAACAATAAAAAACCGAGGTGGCTATGAAGACGACTTCCGTCAGTGAAGTGATCGATGCTGCACCCTTTAATCGCACCCACCTGCTGATACTGCTGTGGGGCTGTTTCATCATGCTGTTCGACGGCTATGACATGGTGATCTACGGCTCGGTGGTGCCGCGCCTGATGCAAGAGTGGCAACTCAGTGCAATCGAAGCCGGCACACTGGGCAGTTGTGCACTGTTCGGCATGTTGTTCGGCGGGACCTTGCTGGCGCCGCTGGCTGACCGTTATGGGCGGCGCAAGCTGATTATCCTGACCACCTTGCTGGCCAGTTGCGCCGCCTTCATGACCGGGCATGCGAGCACCCCGCTGCAGCTCGGCGCATGCCGCCTGGTGACGGGGTTGGCGCTGGGGGCGCTGGTGCCGAGCGCAGTGAACCTGATCAGCGAATTCGCCCCCCAGGGGCGGCGCAGCACCATGATCACCGTGATGTCCAGCTTCTACTCGGTGGGTGCGGTGCTGTCGGCCCTGCTGGCGATCGTGGTGATCCCGCAGTGGGGCTGGCAGGCGGTGTTCTACGTGGCCGTGCTGCCGGTGCTGGCGGTGCCGTTCATGCTGCGGTACTTGCCTGAGTCGGCGGCGTTTCTTGAGCTCAAGGGCCGCCGTGACGAGCTTGATCGGCTGCTGGTCAAGGTCGACCCGGCGTTTCGCCCAGGTACCGAGCTGCGCCTGCAGGGCGCCGGCCAGCCGGTGCGCACGGCGCGCGTGGCGCGCGTGGCGCAGTTGTTCGGCAAGGGCCAGGCATTGGCAACCTTGCTGCTGTGGGTGGCCTTCGCCATGTGCATGCTGATGAGCTACGGCCTCAACACCTGGTTGCCCAAGTTGATGGCGCAGGGTGGCTATCCGCTGGGCTCGAGCCTTGCGTTTCTGGTGACGCTGAACATCGGCGCCACGCTGGGCGCGCTGTTCGGCGGCTGGCTGGCCGACCGGCTTGGGGTGCAGCGCACCCTGGCGCTGTTCTTCGTGCTGGCCGCCCTGTCGCTGGCGGCATTGGGCCTGCAGCCTGGCCCTGTGCTGCTGAACCTGCTGTTGCTGGTTGCCGGGGCCACCACCATCGGCACCCTGGCAGTCATCCACGCCTATGCCTCGATTGCCTACCCCGCGCACATCCGCTCCACCGGCGTCGGCTGGGCCGCCGGCATCGGCCGCCTGGGTGCGATTGCAGGGCCGATGCTCGGTGGCAGCCTGCTGTCCATGCAGTTGCCGTTGCAGCAGAACTTCCTGGCTTTCGCCTTGCCGGGGGTGATCGGTGCGCTGGCCATCGTCTGCATCCACGTGCGTGCACCGCAACCGGCCGACGCGCCGGAAGCGGCCAACAAACCTACGTTTTGACCAAGGAGCCTTTCATGTCTGATACCTGCCCGCGTTACCGTGACCTTCACCTGCAGCCGATTGCCGGCCAATGGCGCGCCGGCGCTGCCGGCAAGACCCTGAACGTGCACAACCCGTTCGACGACGCCTTGTTGCTGCAGATTCCACAGGCCAACCGTGATGACCTGGATGCGGCCTACCACGCTGCCGCCCAGGCCCAGCCGCAATGGGCGGGCCTGGGGCCTGGGGCGCGGGCGGCCGTGCTGCATGAGGTGGTGGCGGTGTTTGACCGTCGCCGCGAAGAGATCGTCGAGTGGATCATTCGCGAGTCCGGCAGCACCCGGCTCAAGGCGCAACTGGAATGGGGCGCGGCGCGGGCGATTGCGCTGGAGGCTGCGTCGTTTCCGTCGCGGGTACACGGGCGTATCGTCGACTCCAACGTGCCGGGCAAGGAAAGCCGCGTGTACCGCAGCGCCTTGGGCGTGGTCGGGGTCATCAGCCCGTGGAACTTCCCTTTGCACCTGACCCAACGCTCGATTGCCCCCGCCCTGGCGCTGGGCAATGCCGTGGTGGTCAAGCCCGCCAGCGATACGCCGGTGTGCGGCGGTTTGCTGCTGGCGCGCATCTTCGAAGAAGCCGGGCTGCCGTCGGGCGTACTCAGCGTGGTGGTCGGTGCAGGCAGTGAAATCGGCGATGCGTTTGTCGAGCATCAGCTGCCCTCGTTGATCACCTTTACCGGTTCCACCCCAGTGGGGCGCGGCATCGGCCGTATCGCCAGCGGTGGCCAGCACCTCAAGCATGTTGCGCTGGAACTGGGCGGCAATAGCCCGTTCGTGGTGCTGGACGATGCCGATCTCGACCAGGCGGTGAACGCTGCCGTGTTCGGCAAGTTCCTGCATCAGGGGCAGATCTGCATGGCGGTGAACCGGATCATTATCGATGACAGCCTTTACGACGCGTTTGCCGAGCGTTTCGTCGCACGCGTCAAAGCGCTGGTGGTGGGGGACCCGAATTTGCCGGCAACGGTGATCGGCCCGGTGATCAACGCCCGGCAACTGCAGGGCCTGCAAGAGAAAATCAGCCTGGCCCGGGCTGAGGGCGCCGAGCCGTTGTACGAGGGTGGGGTGACCGGCAACCTGCTGGCGCCGCATGTGTATGGCGAAGTCACGGTCGACATGGACCTGGCCCGCAATGAAATCTTCGGCCCCCTGGTCGGCCTGTTGCGCGCGCGCGATGAAGCCCATGCCTTGGCGCTGGCCAACGCCAGCGAGTTCGGGCTTTCCAGCGCGGTGTTCAGCCGCAACCTGGAGCGTGCCGTGCGCTTTGCCCGCCAGGTGCGTGCGGGCATGGCGCACATCAACGATATCCCGGTGAACGATGAGGCCAATGCGCCGTTCGGGGGCGAGAAAAACTCGGGGCTCGGGCGCTTCAACGGTGACTGGGCGATCGATGAGTTCACCCGCGATCACTGGGTCAGCGTGCAGCACACGCCGCGCGCGTACCCCTTCTGATGCACTGAACCCCTGAGTGCTGCCCGGCCCGGCCGGGCACCCCAGCAGCCACCCGATGACGGGCGCCGAGCCGCCCGCTGGGGCCGGCTGCGTCCATGAAAAGCGGAGAACAATAATAATGATCGACACGTCTTGCACCCTGGCCCGTACGGCCGTTGCTGTTTCGCTGGTGTCAGGCCTGAGCCTGCCTGCCTGGGCCGAGGAGGGCGGCTTCTTGGAAGATGCCAAGGCTGGGCTGACGCTGCGCAACTACTACTTCAACCGGGATTTTCGCGATTCGGGTGCGGCCAAGAGCAAGGTCGACGAGTGGGCCCAGGGCTTCATTCTGAAGTTCACCTCCGGCTATACCCCTGGCCTGGTCGGCGTCGGCCTGGATGGCATTGCCCTGTTCGGCATGAAGCTGGACAGCAGCCGCGATGCCAGTGGCTCCGAGTTGCTGCCGGTGCACGATGACGGGCGTGCGGCAGACAACTATGGGCGGGCCGGGCTGGCGGCCAAGCTGCGCATTTCGGCAACTGAGCTGAAGGTGGGCGAGCTGATGCCCGACATCCCGCTGTTGCGCTACGACGATGGCCGCTTGCTGCCGCAGACCTTTCGCGGGGCGATGCTCGACTCGCGCGAGATAGAAGGCCTGAGCCTGCAGGCTGGCCAGTACCGTGAGGTGAGCCTGCGCAACTCGTCCAACATGCAGGACTTGTCGGCCTGGGCGGCGCCGGGGGTGATGGCTGACGGGTTCAATTACGCCGGTGCCGAGTACCGTTTCAACCAGCAGCGCACGCTGGTCGGGGCCTGGCATTCGCAGCTCGAAGACATCTACCAGCAAAGCTACTTCAACCTGCTGCACACGCAGCCGCTGGGTAACTGGACGCTGGCGGCCAACCTGGGTTATTTCATCGACAAGGAAGACGGCCAGGCGCGCATTGGCGATATCCAGAGCCGCACGGCGTATGGCTTGGTGTCGGCTTCGCACAGCGGGCACACGGTGTACCTGGGGTTGCAGAAGGTCAGCGGCGACAGCCAGTGGATGTCGGTATATGGCAGCAGTGGCCGGACCTTGGGCAACGATATGTTCAATGGCAACTTCAGCAACGCCGACGAGCGATCCTGGCAGGTGCGTTATGACTACAACTTTGCCGCGATGGGCGTGCCAGGGTTGTTGGCGATGGTGCGCTATGGGCACGGCGAGAATGCCACCACGGGGGCGGGCAGCAATGGCAAGGAGTGGGAGCGTGACACCGAGGTGAACTACACCTTCCAGAGTGGCACCTTGAAGAACCTCAACATTCGGTTGAACAACGCCAGCAACCGGCGCAGCTTCAGTGGTGACTTCGACCAGACGCGGTTGATCGTGAGTTATCCGTTTTCGTTGTGACCGCTGGGGGCGCTGTGCGCCCCTTTCCGGCCTTGCCGGTGTGCCGAACCTGCACGAGCACGTCGAAGAGACAGTGTTCCGGGCCGCAGGTTTAGGCTCAATGAGAGTTGCGAAACCCCTGATGACTCAGGTTAAATGAGAGTCATTATTAAAGACGCCCTTGCCGGTTCACTCCATGTCCTGCGCTGACCCCTCCCTGCAAAAAACCGTGCACACGCTCTACGCCGAGCACCATCCCTGGTTGTGTGGGTGGCTGCGCAACAAGCTCGGTTGTGTCGAGCATGCCGCAGACCTGGCCCAGGACACCTTCATCCGCGTGCTGACCCTGCGCAAGGCGGCCGAGCTGCGTGAGCCACGGGCCTACCTGAGCAGTATCGCGCGCAGCCTGATGATCGACATGTTCCGGCGTCGGGCCGTTGAACAGGCCTACCTGGAAACGCTGGCCGCCCGCCCCGAGCAGTTCGAGGTTTCGCCCGAAGCGCGCACGTTGATCATCGAAGCGTTGCTGGAGATCGATCGCCTGCTCGACGGCCTGGGCGCCCGCACCCGTGAAATCTTCCTGATGGCGCAACTCGATGGCCTGAGTTATGTCGAGATCGGGCGGCGGCTGGACGTTTCGGTCACCACCGTCAAGAAGCACGCCGTGCGTGCGCTGACCCATTGCCTGATGCTGGCCGAGGACTGAACCGTGGCAGAGGCTCAGCCCCTGGACCGGCGTGTGCTCGAAGCCGCTGCGCGCTGGTATGTCGAGTTGCGTTGCGATGCGGATGACAGCACGCGCGCGGCGCACCAGCGCTGGTTGCACAGCCATCCATTGCACCTGCAGGCCTGGGAACGCCTGGCGCGCTTGCAGGGCACGTTCGAACAGGTGGCACCGGGCATCGCCCGCCCGACCCTGAGCACTGCCAGGGCCAAGCGCCGCGAGGTGCTCAAGGTGATGTCGATCTTGCTGGCGGCGGGCGGGGCAGGGGGGCTGGCCTGGAACGAGGGGGGCGTTGCGCGGTTGATGGCCGACCAGCGCACAGGGGTTGGCGAGCGCCGTTCGCTGCGCTTGCAGGATGGCAGCCGCTTGCAGTTGAACACGGCCACGGCGGTGGATATCCGCTACAGCGCCCAATGGCGAGCATTGCACCTGTTGGGCGGTGAGATAGCGGTGGAAACTGCCCGCGACGAGCAGGCCCGAGCATTCATCGTGCATACCGATCAAGGCAGCATCCGTGCCCTGGGCACACGGTTCACCGTGCGCAGCGATGCCGACAGCACTCGGGTCTGTGTGCTGGAGCATGCCGTGGAGGTGCGCAGCGCGCATGCGTTGGCCGCAACGCGCGTCGAGGCCGGCCAGCAACTGAGTTTTCGTGCCGATGGCGTAGGGCTGGTGCAGCCCGCCACCGCGCTGCCTGACGCCTGGACCCGCGACATGC
Source organism: Pseudomonas sp. SWRI68 (assembly GCF_014269165.1). Lineage (NCBI taxonomy): Bacteria > Pseudomonadati > Pseudomonadota > Gammaproteobacteria > Pseudomonadales > Pseudomonadaceae > Pseudomonas > Pseudomonas sp. SWRI68. The sequence continues at coordinate 17,845 of NZ_JABWRU010000036.1, forward strand.
TGCTGGTGGATGACTGGCGCCTTGGCGATGTGGTCAGCGAATTGCAACGCTATCGGCCTGGGCACCTGGGGTGTGATGAGGCGGTCAGTGAGCTGCGGCTGTCTGGGGCTTTTCATTTGGGCAATATCGACACTGTGCTGGATAACCTCACGACTACCTTGCCGGTGCGTGTTCGTCGGTTCAGCCGGTATTGGGCGCGTGTTGAGTCGGTTTGAGGGGGAGGGTATTGAGGGGGTGCCATGTGTTTGCCACGGCATTTTCAGCGCCTATGAGATCGAGCGCCGCCGGGCATGCCTTGGGAGGTTCAGCGCCTATGAGATCGAGCGCCGCAGGTGCCAGGCTCGGCATTTTCGGCGCCTATGAGATCGAGCGCCGCCCGCGCGGCGCATCGCGACGCAAGGCCGCTCCTACATTTGTTTCGGGCCAATTATTCCTGGGGGATTGGCGCGCGGCCCCTTGGTGCCCCCTCAATATCGCGTCGTACAAACAAGGCGGTCGCGCGCAAATGCCACTGGCCTCACTGGCCCGAAACAAATGTAGGAGCGGCCTTGCGTCGCGATGCGCCGCGCGGGCGGC
>NZ_JABWRU010000037.1:0-16961 GCF_014269165.1 Pseudomonas sp. SWRI68
GATTTGGGGTGGGCCGGTGAGTGCATGCCTTGAGGTTTGCACCCCTGCCCCCCAAAAAAACCAATCAACGCAAAACCTGCGAATACCCCTCCGCCATCGCCACCACCACCTTGCGCTTCCCGGTAAACGGCGACCGCGCATGGGCCGCAAGCATGTTGTCGAGCATCAACACATCATTCTCCAGCCAAGGAAAACTGACCGTGCACTCATCCAGCACCCCACGCACTTCATCGAGCAGCGAATCCTCAATGGTCGAACCATCGCCGTAATACACATTCCGCGGCAGGTCCTCCTCCTCGACAATGTCCATCAGCGACTCACGCACCTCCGGCTGCAGGTTCGAGACATGGAACAGGTGCGCCTGGTTGAACCAAACGTCCTCCCCCGTCACCGGATGGCGCGCCACCACCTGGCAGCGCTGCCGGGTGCGCAGTTCGCCATCTTCCTTCCAGATGCATTCAATGGCATGCGCCCGGCAGTACGCCTCGACCTGGCGTGGGTCTTCGGTGTTGAACACCTGCGACCACTCCACATCCAGCCCATTACCGTAGTTGCGCACATACATCAGCCCCTTCTCGACCAACCGCTCGCGAATACGCGCCGGCATCCGCCGGTAGACCTCGCGGCTGTCGGCAATGGGCGTCTCACCCCCGGTCTCGGCAGGGATCACGCTGTAGAACCAGATCTTCATCGGCCATTCGAGGGTATAGGCCTGTTCGTTGTGCAAGGGGATGCTCTGGTGCGCCGGGTATTCGGTCGAGGTGTACACCCCTTTGGTCACGTTGCTGCGCGGCGTGGAGCCAAACTCGTAGTTGAGCAGCGGGTGGCCGAAGGCGGCAGCGAACTGGCGGAAAGCCTCGGCCCCACCCACCTGGAAGCCCCTGAACAGGATGCCGCCCGCATGCAGCAGGTGGCGTTCCACCAGCGGCTTCAGTTCTTCGAATGCGTCGAGCAGGTCGATGCCGGGCTCTGGCGCGCGCACCAGCAGCGGCAGGTCGCCGCGGGCGGCGTCCAGGGGTTCGATCGCAAAGCTCAGCAATTCACTCATGTACCGTCACCTCAAGCCAGGGCCGCCATGGCGGCGAAATCGGATGCTGCGCCATCAGGGCGCCTGACTAGATGAACGAGCGTGCCCGGCAGAAATTCACCCGCCCCCACTCACAAGGTAAAGCGAACGCGCGCCGGTTCGTCTGAACGATGTGCACCCTTTTATCGTCCAGGAACCTTACATGACTCGCCAGCTTCTGCTCCTCGCCCTGCTTGCTGCGGCCCCTGCCGCGGCCTGGTCGGCCGAGGACTGCGCCGTAGAGATCCGCGGCACCGACCAGATGACCTTCGACAAGGCCGAAATCACCGTACCCAAGGCCTGCACGTCGTTCACCATCACCCTCGCCCACCCCGGCCAGATGCCCAAGAGCGTCATGGGCCACAACTGGGTACTGAGCACCCAGGCAGACATGCAAGGCGTGCTGGACGATGGCCTGAAGGCCGGTGAGGCACAGGATTACGTGAAGCCAGGCGACACCCGGGTGCTCGCCCATACCCGCCTTATCGGCGGCGGTGAAACAGACAGCGTCACCCTCGACACCCGGTCGTTGAAGGCCGGGACCGCCTACAGCTTCTACTGCTCGTTCCCGTTCCACAGCACCTTGATGAAGGGCACCCTGGCCCTCGGGAGCTGACCCCGCTGCGCCGCCCACCCCCACTCCATCACCGAGATCGCGCTTCATGAAAACGTCTTCCCCCGGGGCCATCCGCGAATTGCTGGGCCTGCTGAAACCCTACCGCCCGGCGGTCATCGTCTCGGTGCTGCTGGGCATGGTCGGCGGCTTGGCCGTGACCGCGCTGCTGGCCACAGTCAACCAGGGCCTGCATGCCGCCGACGGCATGAGCCAGGGCGTGATCCTGGCCTTCGCCGGCCTGTGCGTACTGGCACTGGTGAGCAGCGTGGCCGCCGACAGCGGCACCAACTACGTCGGCCAAAAGGTCATTGCCCGGCTGCGCAAAGACCTGGGCGCCAAGGTGCTGTCTGCGCCCATCGAGCAGATCGAGCGCTACCGCACCCACCGCCTGATCCCGGTGCTGACCCGCGACGTCGACACCATCAGCGACTTCGCCTTCGCCTTCGCGCCGCTAGCGATCTCACTCACCACTGTGATCGGCTGCATGGCCTACTTGGCCTGGCTGTCGTGGCCGATCTTCCTCATCACCCTGGTGGCGATCGGCATTGGCAGCGCGATTCAGTATGTCGCCCGGCAAAAAGGCGTGGCCGGCTTCAACGCCGCCCGCGACGCCGAGGACAACCTGCAAAAGCACTACTCGGCGATCGCCGAAGGCGCCAAGGAGCTGCGCATCGACCGCCGCCGCCGCCACGCCATGCTGACCCGCAATATTCAGGGCACGGCGGACTTCATCGCCAACACCCACATCCGCTCCATCAACATTTTCGTGGCAGCCAAGAGCCTGGGTTCGATGCTGTTCTTCGTGGTCATCGGCCTGACCCTGGCCTTGCAATCGCTGTGGCCGAGCAACGACCCAGCGGTGATGAGCGGCTTCGTGCTGGTGCTGCTGTACATGAAAGGCCCGCTGGAGACGCTGATCGGCAACCTGCCGATTCTCGGCCGCGCCCAGGTGGCGTTCCGCCGCATCGCCGACCTGTCCGAGCGCTTCTCCTCGCCCGAACCGCACCTGCTGCTGGACCAGCCGGTCAAACGCAGCGCCCCGGGCAGCGCCCACCTGGAGCTGCACAATGTCGAATACGCCTACCCACCGGTGGACGGCAAAGAACCGTTTCGCGTGGGGCCGGTGAACCTGAGCATCGAGCCGGGCGAGATTCTGTTCATCGTCGGTGAGAACGGCTGCGGCAAGACCTCGCTGATCAAGCTGCTGCTGGGCCTGTATACCCCGCAGCGCGGCGAAGTGCGCCTGAACGGCGTGGCAGTCGGGCCGGAAGGGCTGGATGATTATCGCCAGCTGTTCACCACCGTGTTCGCCGATTACTACCTGTTCGAAGACCTGCCCGAGCACGAGCACAGCCTGCCGAGTGATGCCACGCGCTATCTGGAGCGGCTGGAGATTGCGCACAAGGTCAGCGTGCGCGATGGCGCGTTTACCACCACCGACCTGTCGACCGGGCAGCGCAAGCGCCTGGCGCTGGTCAATGCATGGCTGGATGGCCGGCCGGTGCTGGTGTTCGACGAGTGGGCGGCCGACCAGGACCCGACCTTCCGCCGGGTGTTCTATACCGAGCTGCTGCCGGACCTGAAGCGGCTGGGCAAGACCATCATCGTGATTTCGCATGATGACCGGTACTTCGATACGGCGGACAAGGTGGTGCACCTTAGCCGCGGGAAGGTGGTTGAGGCGCTGGAGCCGGCGTGAGATAGCGTTGTGAGGGCTTGAGGGGCGGTCAGGGTAATGACCGCCCTTTTTTGTGCGCGCTGAGAATGCATGGGCGCAGCAAGGGACTTGTCTTGGTATTTATAGCGCCCGGGAGATCGAGCGCCGCGCGGGCGGCGCTCGATATAGGCACCCCTGCAAAACTAAAGACAGGCACATAGTTGCCTTCACCCTAGCGCCCGACGAACACATCGCAGCCATCCGCCCACAACATTTCGCGAAAGGCCCGTCAGTCCGCCAACTGGTCAACCCTCTATATCCGCACTGATGGTGCATTACAAGGGCTGGCTGAACACGCCCCGCAAGCGCCAGCCCCGCCTGGCGCTGCAGGCGAGTAGAAGTCAGAACAACCAGCGATACAACAGATACGCCACCACCACCGCCAACACCGGCCGCAGAATGCGGTAAGCCTTCGGATTGGCGCGCTTGAACTGCTTCACATGGCTGCTGATCTTGTTGCTGAAGCGCTTGCTCCAGGCATACGCCTGGTTGATCCCGCCAACGCGCTCGTCGTCGGTGTTCTGCGGCGCAGTGGCGCGGCCGAGGAAGGCACTGACCTGGCGGTTGATGCGGGTCATCAGCGGGCTGCTCAGCGGGCGCTCGATGTCGCAGAACAGGATCACGCGGGTGACGTCGGTTTCGTTCTTGACCCAGTGCACGTAGGTTTCGTCGAACATCACATCCTCACCGTCACGCCAGGCGTATTCCTCACCGTCGACGTAGATGCGGCAAGCATCGGAGTTAGGTGTGGCCAAGCCCAGGTGATAGCGCAAGGAGCCGGCGAACGGATCGCGGTGCGGGTTCAGGTGGCTGCCGCCTGGCAGCAGGGCGAACATCGCGCCCTTGACGTTGGGGATGCTGCTGACCAGCTCGACGGTGCGCGGGCACAGGGCTTCGGCCGATGGCAGCGGTTTGTCGTACCACTTCAGGTAGAAGCGCTTCCAGCCCTTCTTGAAGAACGAACCAAAGCCTGCGTCGTTGTCTTTTTCAGCAGCGCGGATATAGCCCTCGTCGAACAGGCGCATGGCCTCTTCGCGGATGTCCTGCCAGTTGTCCTTCAGCACATCCAGCTCGGGGAAGCGCTGGCGGTCCAGGTAGGGCTTGGACGGCACGCCGGAGAACAGGTACATCAGGGCGTTATACGGGGCGAACAGCGCCGAATGGTTGACGAACTGGCGCAGCACCGGCAGGCGCGCCTTGCCGCGCAGGTGCACGAAGAGCACGCTGCCGAAAAACACCAGCAGGACACCCGCCTTGGCTGCAAAGGAAAAGGTCATGCAACACTCCTTGGAAAGGAAACAGGCCTGCGCTGCCTGCTCCCAAAAAAATCATCCGGCCATCATAAACCCATCCCGCCCCGGTACAAACAACCTGGGCGGGATCTGAGTCATGAAGATTTTGCAATAAACCGGATCACCGAGTGTTGCGCCTGGTCAGCGGACGGGGCGTTTACTGCTGGTTTTCCTGCTCGCTGAACAGGTCGCTGAACAGCATGCTCGACAGGTAACGCTCGCCCGAGTCGGGCAAAATTACGACGATGGTCTTACCCTGCATCTCCGGTTTTTCAGCCAGGCGCACCGCTGCCGCCATTGCTGCGCCACAGGAAATACCGCACAGAATGCCCTCCTCCTGCATCAGGCGGATGGCCATGGCCTTGGACTCTTCGTCGGTCACCGTCTCGACCTGGTCGACGATGGAGAGGTCGAGGTTTTTCGGCACGAAGCCTGCGCCAATGCCCTGGATCTTGTGCGGGCTGGGCTTGAGTTCTTCACCGGCCAGGGTCTGGCTGATTAGCGGCGAGGCCAGCGGCTCCACCGCCACCGACAAAATCGACTTGCCTTGGGTGTGCTTGATGTAGCGCGACACGCCAGTGATGGTACCGCCCGTACCCACACCCGCCACCAGCACATCGACTGCGCCGTCGGTGTCGTTCCAGATCTCGGGGCCGGTGGTTTTTTCATGGATCGCCGGGTTGGCCGGGTTTTCGAACTGGCCTGGCAGGAAGTACTGGGCCGGGTCGGAGGCGACGATTTCGTTGGCCTTCTCGATCGCGCCCTTCATGCCCTTGGCCGGCTCGGTCAGCACCAGCTCGGCGCCCAGCGCCTTGAGCACCTTGCGCCGCTCCAGGCTCATCGAGGCCGGCATGGTCAGGATCAGCTTGTAGCCTCGGGCGGCGGCGACGAAGGCCAGGCCAATGCCGGTGTTGCCCGAGGTGGGCTCGACGATGGTCATGCCGGGCTTGAGCTTGCCGCTGCTCTCGGCGTCCCAGACCATGTTCGCGCCGATCCGGCATTTGACCGAGTAGCCCGGGTTGCGCCCTTCGATCTTGGCCAGGATGGTCACCCCACGCGGGGCGATGCGGTTGATCTGCACCAGCGGCGTGTTGCCGATGGAGTGGGCGTTGTCTGCGTAGATACGGCTCATGGCAGGGGTCCTTGAACGTGAAGAAGCAGGGAAAGACTTCAAGGGTAAGCCTGCCCCGTTGGCCCGTAAAGCCTGTTCGAACTCCCGAGCGGCGCCTGCGGTCAACCGCACATCCTGCCTTGGAGAGCCGACAATGAAAGCTCGCTACCGCTGGCCGCTGGTAGGCCTGGCCAGCCTGGTCGTGCTGCTGGTTGCCCTGCACCTGGCCCTGCCCTACCTGGTACGCGACTACCTCAACGACAAACTGGCCGACATGGGCGACTACCGCGGCCAGGTCGTTGACGTGGACCTGGCCTGGTGGCGCGGCGCGTACCAGATCAACGGCCTGAAAATCGTCAAGACCACCGGCAAGGTCCCGGTGCCGCTGCTCGACGCGCCGTTGATCGACCTCTCGGTCAGCTGGCATGCACTGTGGTACGACCGCGCCGTGGTGGCCGAGGTGACCTTCGTGCGGCCCGAGCTGAACTTCGTCGATGGCGGCAGCAAGCAGGCTTCGCAGACTGGCCAGGGCACCGACTGGCGCCAGCAGCTGGAAAAACTGCTGCCCATCACCCTCAACGAAGTGCGCATTCAAGATGGCGTGCTGACCTTTCGCAACTTCACCTCCAAGCCGCCGGTCGACCTCAAGGCCACCCAGCTCGACGCGCGCATTCGCAACCTGACCAACGTGCGCAATGAGAAAGGCCGGCGCGACGCCAGTTTCGACGCCCATGCCCTGTTATTTGGCGATGCCAAGGTCGAGAGCCGCGCCACGTTCGACCCCTTCAGCGACTTCGACGACTTCGAGTTCCGCCTGCGGGCCACCGGCATACAGCTGCGCCAACTCAATGACTTCGCCAGTGCCTATGGCAAGTTCGATTTCAATGCCGGGCACGGCGACCTGGTGATCGAAGCGCAGGCCGAGAACGGGCGGCTCAATGGCTATATCAAGCCGCTGCTGCGCGATGTCGATGTGTTCAACTGGCAGCAGGATGTGCAGGACAAAGACAAGGGCTTCTTCCGCTCGGTGTGGGAGGCATTGGTGGGGGCGACTGAAACCGTGCTGAAGAACCAGCCGAAAAACCAGTTCGCCACCCGCGTGGAGCTTAGTGGCAGCGTGCACAAGCAGGATGTCAGCGCTTTCGAGGCTGTCTTGCAGATACTGCGCAACGGCTTTGTCCAGGCATTCAATGCGCGCTATGAGCAGCCTGCGCCCAAGTCTGACTGAAAGCGCGTGACGGGGCATTCAGGGACTGAATACCCGGTCTGCGTTTGCAGGCGTCTGGGGCCGGGGTATAGTCGCTGACAAACGATAAACATGTGTTGCCTGGGCCGACCCTTTCGCGGGGCAAGCCCGCTCCCACAGGGTTATGCAGTCTCTGTGCGTAGAGAACGGCCCAGGCACCCCGCAGAGGACACTCCCATGAAGTTCGAAGGCACCCGCGACTACGTCGCCACAGACGACCTGAAACTGGCGGTAAACGCGGCCATCACCCTCGAACGCCCGCTGCTGGTCAAAGGCGAACCGGGCACTGGCAAGACCATGCTCGCCGAGCAGCTCGCCGCCTCCTTCGGCGCCCGCCTGATCACCTGGCACATCAAATCCACCACCAAGGCCCACCAGGGCCTCTACGAATACGATGCGGTCAGCCGCCTGCGCGACTCGCAACTGGGTACCGAAAAAGTCCACGATGTGCGCAACTACCTGAAAAAGGGCAAGCTCTGGGAGGCTTTCGAGGCTGAAGAGCGGGTGATTCTGCTGATCGACGAAATCGACAAGGCCGACATCGAGTTCCCCAACGACCTGTTGCAAGAGCTCGACAAGATGGAGTTCTACGTCTACGAAACAGACGAGACCATCAAGGCCAAGCAACGCCCGATCATCATCATCACCTCGAACAACGAAAAAGAACTGCCGGACGCCTTCCTGCGCCGCTGCTTCTTCCACTACATCGCCTTCCCCGACCGCGCGACGCTGCAGCAGATCGTCGACGTGCACTACCCGAACATCAAGCAATCGCTGGTCAGCGAGGCGCTGGACGTGTTCTTCGACGTGCGCAAGGTGCCGGGCCTTAAGAAAAAGCCCTCCACCTCCGAGCTGGTCGACTGGCTCAAGCTGCTGATGGCCGACAACATCGGCGAAGCGGTACTGCGCGAGCGTGACCCGACCAAAGCCATCCCGCCGCTGGCAGGCGCCCTGGTAAAGAACGAGCAGGACGTGCAGCTGCTCGAGCGCCTGGCCTTCATGAGCCGGCGCGGCAACCGCTGACAGGAGCCGGTCATGCTGCTCAACCTGTTCAACGAAATGCGCGCGGCCAAGGTGCCGGTGTCGGTACGCGAACTGCTCGACCTGCTGAACGCCTTGCAGCAACGCGTGGTGTTCGCCGACATGGACGAGTTCTACTACCTGGCGCGGGCCATCCTGGTGAAGGACGAGCGCCATTTCGACAAGTTCGACCGGGCCTTTTCCGCCTACTTCAAAGGCCTGGAAAACCTCGACCGCCACCTCGAAGCGCTGATCCCCGAAGACTGGCTACGCAAGGAATTCGAGCGCTCGCTGACGGATGAGGAGCGTGCGCAGATCCAGTCCCTGGGCGGGCTGGACAAGCTGATCGAGGAATTCAAGAAGCGCCTCGAAGAGCAAAAGGAACGCCACGCCGGCGGCAACAAGTGGATCGGCACCGGCGGCACCAGCCCGTTCGGTTCGGGCGGTTTCAACCCCGAAGGCATCCGCGTGGGCGAGGCCGGCCAGCGCCAGGGCAAGGCGGTCAAGGTGTGGGACCAGCGCGAGTACAAGAACCTCGACGACCAGGTCGAGCTGGGCACGCGCAACATCAAGCTGGCCCTGCGCCGGCTGCGCAAGTTCGCCCGTGAAGGCGCGGCTGAAGAGCTGGATATCGACGGCACCATCGACCACACCGCCCGCGACGCCGGGCTGCTGAACATCCAGATGCGCCCGGAGCGACGCAACACCGTGAAGCTGCTGTTGCTGTTCGACATCGGCGGCTCGATGGATGCCCACGTCAAAGTCTGCGAAGAGCTGTTTTCGGCCTGCAAGACCGAGTTCAAGCACCTGGAGTATTACTACTTCCATAACTTCGTGTATGAGTCGGTGTGGAAGAACAACCTGCGGCGTACGTCGGAGCGCTTTTCCACCTTCGACCTGCTGCACAAGTACGGCGATGACTACAAAGTGGTGTTCGTCGGCGACGCGGCCATGGCGCCCTACGAGATCACCCAGTCCGGTGGCAGCGTCGAGCACTGGAACGAAGAAGCCGGGTATGTGTGGATGCAGCGCTTCATGGAGAAATTCAAGAAGATCATCTGGATCAATCCCTACCCGAAACAGGCGTGGGACTACACCGCGTCCACGCATTTGGTGCGGGATTTGATCGAGGACAAGATGTATCCGCTGACCTTGCAGGGGTTGGAGGATGGGATGCGGTATCTGTCGAAATAGAAAAAACCCACCCCTGCGGTGGGTTTTCGCAGCCCCGTGCACCTATTAGGCTCGACGCAAATACTGTAGGTTTTTATTAAGCAACTTGTTAGTCTCACCTGCCAGCCTTCCATAGGCCATCTGCAAAGCAACCAGGGATATCCGCGCCCTCTCACTTGTGCCTGGCTCTTGAGACCTCCAAGCAGCCTGAAGATAATGATTCAGTCTCTCAACATCGGACGGCAAGATACCTTCAGGTATTGGCTGACTAAGCATTGTACCGCTCTCAATAAATTCTGCTGCTTCCAACAAAGAAATAGTTTCTCTGACCAACTTTAAACGTGCCTTACTACGCTCGAATAAATTATCCGGAAGGGCCTTCAAGTGGGCAATCATTCTAGGACGCTTGTACTTTGGGTCCTCCAGACCTAACAGGCGTTCAAATTCAGAAAAATTAACGCCTGCTTGACGTCTCTCTTCTTGCAAGCGTTGACTTAACCACAACTTCGTTTGTTCCTGTCGCTGCGCGTTTGAAGGTCTACCGAAAAATACTTCACCAATCACTTTAGCGAAACGGGGCATACGACCGGTGGGATCATCACCGTTTATGGGGTCGCCCAGACAGTATCCATAGGCGTTGCGACCACCTTGGGCAAAGGGGCTGAGGGCATCCGGCGACAAAAAGCGCATCAATAGAGGGCTAAAATTTCTATGGCCATTGCCCAGTGGATAACACCCGGTCATGAAATCATACCGCTGACCATTGAAACTCACCCACGGTGCATGCTGCTTGCTGAAACCATAAGCCGTGTAAACCACAGGTCTCGCATCGTTTGCTAGTTTCATCGCCCCCCCATGCGCTTCACACACTGACCGAGGATTGAATTATCCCCCTCGTCATAAGGTTAAGTTCAACCCTATGAATCGCTACGGCCCAGTATTGAGTTAGTGCCAGCACTGGGCAACTGGTAAAAATGCCAGTCAGCCCATCTCATTGCCAGCGTTTGCCCCAGGCCTGATGCTCTTGCCACGCCATTTCCTGAACCACTGCCCTAAGCCGCACAGCCGCCCCCGGCATACACTGCGCCAGTTGCGTCAACGCCCCCAACCGCGGGTACCCACCAATGGTCTGCCTGTCATTGAGCAGCACAATCGGCTGCCCATCTGGCGGCACCTGCACCGCTCCGAGCGGGATCCCTTCGGAGATCATCGCCGCACTCTGATAGACCAGCTGTGGCCCAAGCAATCGGATACCCATGCGGTCTGCTCGGCTGTCTAAAGTCCAATCACTGTTGAAGGCTTCAAACAGGCTCATACCGCTGAAGTCACCAATCTGCGCGCCCATCACCAGGTCGAGCACAGGCTTTGCCGAATACACGGGTCGCAACGCTTCGGGCACTTCACGCAGGGCCGGTGCTGAACCCGCAAACGCGAGCACCTGCCCTTTGCCCAGCGCTTCCCCGCGCCCATCAATGCCGCCCAGCGCTTCACGGACAACCGTGGCGCAACTGCCCAGCACAGACTCTGCCTGGAACCCGCCCGGGGCTGCAAGATAGGCCCGCACGCCCTGCTTGGGCTGCTTCAGGGTAAGGCGCTGACCTTTGGCCAGGGCAAAACTGCGCCACGGTGCCAGGGGCTGTTCATCGACCCGCGTATCCAGATCGGCGCCCGCCAAGGCCAGTACGCAATCCTGCTCAGCCACCACGCTGAATCCGCCCAGCGCTACCTCGATCACCGGCGCCCCCAGCGGATTGCCCAGCAGCCAGTTGGCCCAGTGCATCGCCACCCAGTCCAGCGCCCCACCTTGGGTCACGCCCAGGTGACGCACGCCAAAGCGCCCGGCATCCTGCAACTGGCACAGCGCGGTGCTGGCTTCGATCTTCAACTGCGTCATGCCTGTGCCTCCAGCGGGCTGTCATCTCCGCCCAACGCCATGAACTCGGCGTGGGATACCGCCACGAAGCGCACCCGGTCGCCCGGTTGCAACAGGCTGTAGCCCTCGCGCTCACGGTCGAACAGGCGTACCGGGGTGCGCCCGATCAGGTTCCAGCCGCCTGGCGATACCGCCGGGTAAGCGGCGGTCTGGCGCTCGGCAATGCCCACGCTGCCAGCCGCCACGCGCTTGCGAGGGGTGCTCAGGCGCGGCGTGGCCAGGCGTTCGTCCACCAGCCCCATGAAGCCGAAGCCCGGCGCAAAGCCCAGGGCGAAAACCGGGTACTCGCGCCCGGTGTGCAAGCGAACCACCTCGGCCTCGGTCAGCCCGCTTCGGCTGGCCAAGGCAGGCAGCTCGGGGCCGACACTGGCGTGGTACCACACCGCAATCTCATGGCGCCGACCACTGTTGCCTGCATCAGGCTGCAGCCCCTCCAGCGCCTGGGCGATCAACGCCCTCGCCGTGCTCGGCGCCCCGTCGTATTGCACCATCAAGGTGGTGTAGGACGGCACCAGCTCGATCAACCGCTCGCCGAAGGCTGCACGCAAGCGCTGGCAGGCCGCGAGGATCCACGGCATGTTGGCTTCGTCGATGGTGTCGAACAGGCGCACCATCAGGCTGTCGATGGCGACCACTTCAATGCGCAGCTTCATGCCCGCTCCAGCGCATCGAGGGCTTGGCGGATCTGCCGCACCGCCGCCACTGAACTGTCGTTGTCGCCGTGCACGCACAGGGTGCTGGCCTGCAGGTGCAGCGCACTGCCATCGTCCGCCACCAGCGCTTCGCCACGGGCCAGGCGCAGCGCCTGCTCGACCACCAGCGCCGGGTCGTGATGCACGGCGCCAGGCAGGCGCCGCGACACCAGGTGGCCGCTGGCGGTGTAGGCCCGGTCGGCAAAGGCCTCGAACCACAGCGGCACGCCAATTTCGTCGCCCAGGGCCTGGGCTGCACGGTTATCGGCGGTGGCCATGAGCATCAGCGGCAGGCTGCTGTCGTAGGCCGCCACGGCTTCGAGCACGGCGCGCAGCTTGAGCGGGTCGGCCATCATGTCGTTGTACAGCGCACCATGGGGTTTGACGTAGGCCACCCGGCCGCCGAGCACCTTGCAGATGCCGTCCAGCGCACCGATCTGGTAGTGCAACAGGTCGCGGATTTCGTCCTGGCTACAGGCCATGGCGCGGCGGCCGAAGCCAACCAGGTCCGGGTAGGCCGGATGCGCGCCGATGGTCACCCCATGCGCCAGGGCCATTTCCACGGTGCGGCGCATGATGCCGGGGTCACCGGCATGGTAGCCGCAGGCGATGTTGGCGCAATCGATATACGGCATCACCTCGGCGTCCAGGCCCATGCGCCAACTGCCGAAACTTTCGCCCATGTCGCAATTGAGAAGCAGGCGTTCCACCACACGGACTCCCTTGTCGATGTTCATAGGCCTACCTTACCGTGACTGGAGTTGTTTGCCGCGTGTTTCCGGCAGGCTGAGCGCTGCCAGAATGACCACGCCATACGACACCGCAGAGAACACGCCAATACCCAGCCCCAGCGGCACCTTCTCGCCGAGCATGCCGATCAGCAACGGGAACAGCGCAGCGATGACCTTGCCGATGTTGTAGCAAAAGCCCTGCCCCGAGCCGCGGATGCGCGTGGGGAACAATTCGGTCAGGAAGGCCCCCATGCCGCTGAAAATGCCCGAGGCAAAGAAACCCAGCGGGAAGCCCAGCCACAGCATCACGCCATCGCTGACCGGCATCTGCGTGTACAGCAGCACGATGACGAACGAGCCCACGGCGAACAGGATGAAGTTTTTCTTGCGCCCCAGCAGGTCAGACAAATAAGCGCTGACCACATAGCCGATGTAAGACCCCACGATCACCATCGCCAGGTAGCCACCAGTGCCCAGCACGCTCAGGCCACGTTCGTTCTTGAGAAAGGTCGGCAGCCACGAGGTGATCGCGTAGTAGCCGCCCAGCGCACCGGTGGTCAGCAAAGAAGCGCGTACGGTGGTCCAGAGCATGCCAGGGGCGAAAATTTCGTAGAAGTGCGACGGCGCCTCGGCCTTTTCAGCGGCCTTGGCCTCGCGGTACACCTCGGGGTCCTTGACCAGGCGGCGCACGAAGATCACGAACACGGCCGGCACGATGCCCAGCAGGAACAACGCACGCCAGGCCTGCTCGGGTGGCAGGTAGGAGAACAGCAAGGCATAGAGGATCGCCGTCAGGCCCCAGCCGAGCGCCCAGCCCGACTGCACCATGCCCACGGCCTTGCCGCGGTGCTCGGCGCGGATCACTTCACCGATCAGCACCGCACCCGCCGTCCATTCGCCGCCAAAGCCAAAGCCCATCAGGGTACGGGCGATCAACAGTTGCTCGTAGCTTTGCGCAAAGCCGCACAGGAAGGTGAAGAACGCGAACCACAGCACCGTCAGTTGCAGGGTGCGAACACGGCCGATGCGGTCGGAGAGGATGCCGGCGACCCAGCCGCCGACAGCCGAGGCGATCAGGGTGCTGGTGTGGATCAGCCCGGCCTCGGCGGTGCTGATGCCCCAAATCAGGATCAGCGTGGGGATGACGAAGCTGAGCATCTGCGTGTCCATGCCGTCCAGGCCATAGCCGATCTTGCAGCTCCAGAAAGTACGCCGTTGCTGTTTGTCGATGTCGCGATACCAGGCGAAGGGCCCGGTCGAAGGAGGTGTAGCGACCTGCTGCTGCACGCCGGTGGGGTTCATGCTTGCCTCGGCTTGTTGGTATTGTTTTATGGGGCGACCAGATGCGTCGCGGCCTGGGCAACATTGTTCAGAGGCCGCGCGGCTTGCGTCCAACGAGAAAACCCCCCGGTCTGGAACAAGAAAAACTGATCATGAACCTTCGCTTTCTCGAAACCTTCGTCTGGGTCGCCCGGCTCAAGAGCTTCCGTCTGACGGCAGAAAAGCTGTTCACCACCCAGGCCTCGGTCTCCAGCCGCATCGCCGCGCTGGAGGCTGACCTGGGCGTCAAACTGCTGCTGCGCGATTCACGCGGCGTCAGCCTGACCCCAGAGGGCAGCAAGGTGCTGGAGTACGCCGAGCGTATGCTCGACACCGCCAAGGCCATGAAGCAGTCGCTGGACAGCGACCGGGCCAAGGTCGGGCGTATCCACATCGGCGTGATGGACACGGTGATCCACACCTGGATGAGCGCGCTGGTGGCCGCGTTGACCGAACGCTACCCGCAGGTTGAGATCGAGCTGGTGGCCGATACCGCGCTGAACCTGCGCGAGCAGCTGCAAAAAGGCTTTCTCGATGTGATCCTGCAGACCGACCTGTTGCGCGAACAGTCGATCCGCAGCCTGGACCTGGCGCGCTACCCGATGGGCTGGATCGTCGCTGCAGGCTCGCTCCAGCAGCGCGATTATGCCTCGCTGGCCGAGCTTGGCCGCGAGCGCATTGTGACCTTTTCGAAGAACTCGCGGCCGCATCAGGGGGTACTCAGCCTGCTGCAGGGCGCCGGGGTACAAACACCCCGCTTGAATTGCGTGAACTCGGTGGCGGCGATTACCCGGCTACTGCGTGATGGCTTCGCGATCGGTGCGCTGCCACCGGCGCTGGTGGATACGGAGCTGGGCCTTGGTGAGTTGGTGCTGCTGGAGGGCTTGCACCCCCCCCCGAGCCTGGAACTGGTGGTGGCCTGGCAGACCGGCGTGGCATTGGTGGATGAGGTGGTAGGGGTTTGCCGGCAGGTGCTGGAACAGTATGCGCGGGATGTGGGGGCTCAGAGAATCGTGCTGGTTGCACCTTAGGTGCTTGCCATTGGTTATGCTGTGTCCATGAGGCCCCAAGCAACCGCCAGAGCCCGGTGCAACCTCAGCGCCAGCTTTCCTTCACCACCCTGCGCCGCCCGCCCATGATTACCCAGCCAATGGCAAGCAACAGGCTCTCGACCACGAAGGCCAGCACAAATCCGGCACCAATGCCCCAGCCAATCGCTTCCGGCACCAGCAGTATCTGGTAGCTGTAGCCCTTCAGCGTTTCTTCACGCATTTGCGGGTCGGGCTGCACCAGCACATGCCAGGTGCGGCTGGCCCACGAACCCTGCAACGCCTGCCATTCGTTTTCCAGCAGTTCATTGCGGATCATCAGGCTTTCGATGCTGTTGGCATCACTGTTGAACACCGGGTCGTCACTGCTGCGGTAATGCCGCAGCAATGCCTGCAGGTCGCCATTGAAGAAGCGTTCGGCAGTCTGCTTGAAGCCATCAAGCGCCTGGCGCGACTCGAACAGGTGCGCTTCGACCCGCTGGCTGTAGTCGTTGATCAGCCCCGGAACCTGGATACCGGCCAGCAGGCCGAACGTGAACAGCAACAACCGCAGGTAACTTCTGAACATGCAGCGTCCTTAGCTCTGGCCTTGCGCAACGCACTCTCCGTGCCGCCACAGTGCCCATTGACCCGGCGCGTAACGCTGCCAGGTCTCGTTCTCGGTCAGGGCCTCGGTGGCAATCACCGTGACCACGTCATTGGGGGTCGTTTCGGTGTGAAAATCGACGATCAGGTCGACATCCTTCAACCTTGCAGCGCCAAAGGGTGCGCGACGGGTGATGTGCACCAGCTTGGTCGAGCAGAAGCAGAACAGCCAGTCGCCATCGCTGAGCATGCAGTTGAACACGCCCTTGCCACGGTAGCCGGCACAGGCTTCGACCAGCACCGGCAGCAGCTGTTCCACGGCGACCGGCTCTGGGAACGCTGCACGAATGCGGTTGAGCAGGTCGCAGAAGGCCGCTTCGCTGTCGGTGTCACCCACAGGCCGGTAGAAGGTGGCTTCACCCTTGAACTCACCCAATTGGCCGTTATGCGCAAAGCACCAGTTGCGGCCCCACATTTCGCGCACGAACGGGTGGGTGTTGGACAGGCAAACCCTGCCGACATTGGCCTGGCGGATATGGCCGATGACCACTTCGCTCTTGATCGGGTACCGCTGCACCAGGTTGGCCACTTCCGACTCGCTGCTCGCCGCCGGGTCCTGGAACAGGCGCAGGCCGCGCCCCTCATAGAAGCCGATGCCCCAGCCATCACGGTGCGGGCCGGTGCGGCCACCGCGCTGCATCAGGCCGGTGAAACTGAAAACGATGTCGGTGGGGACGTTGGCACTCATGCCCAGCAGTTCGCACATGCGCGTGTCTCCGGTTACAGACGAGGCTCGACCCGGCCGCCGCCAGCAGGTGCGGCAGGGGGATCGTTGCGGTAACGGTCGCGGCGTTCGGCCGACAAGGGGGCCTGGGCCGTGACGTCGGCATCCTCGACGGCCTGGCGCTTGGCGGCTGCCTCGGCTTGCTCGCGACGCTCACGGGCGCGCTTTTCCAGCGGCCAGCGCAACAGCACGAAGAGCAGGTAGAGGGCAAAGGCGATCATGCCGTACATGGCAAAGTCGGAAACCGCGCGCCAGGCGTTGTTGCCCACCTTGAAGGCAACGTCCAGGGCGGTGATGGCAATCGCCGGGGCAAAGCTGTCCTTGACCGGGTCGACGACGGTCGGGGTCAGCAGCAGCACCGCCAGGATCACCCGCAGCGGTTCGCGCAGCCAGCGCCACATCCATCCGGTGAGCTTGAAGCCCACCAGCAGGCAGCCCAGGGTGGCAAGGGCGTACAGGCCCCAGGCGAGGGTATAGTCGTTCTCGGTCATGGTGTTCGTGCAAGCCAGGCAAAGAGTTGCCTATGATAAACACTTTTCAGGGCGCAGGCGCCCCTCCGCTGTTCGGAGGCCCGCGCCGACCTCCCAGCCAAGAGAATGCAGATGCCCACCCAGCCCCCGCCCCCC
>NZ_JABWRU010000038.1:0-16422 GCF_014269165.1 Pseudomonas sp. SWRI68
CCCTTCCACCCCCCACCCAACGCCAGAAACACCCCAATCTGCCCCATCGCCACCTGGCTATTCGCCGCCGCCAACTGCGCCCGCATATCGGTATACGTCCGCGTCGCCTGCAAATCCGCCAGGAACGACTCACGCCCGGCCTGGTAATACCGATGCGTCTGGTCCGCCGCTTCCTTGGCCGACTGCTCCGCCTCGGCCAAAGCATCACGCCGGTCCAGCAAGGCGCTGTACTGCGCCAATCGGGTCTGGGTCTCGCGAATGGCGTTCAGCACCACACCATCAAAATGCGCCAGCGCCGCCTGGGTCGAGGCTTCGGCCATGCGGATCCGGGCACGGGTGCCATTGGTCGGGATGCTCCAATTGATCTGCGGGCCAAAGCCCCAGCGGTTGGTGGCCGGCTCGCCAAGGTTCTCGAGAATACCAATGGTGCCGACCTGGGCGCCGATGCTGATATCCGGGTACAGCGCGCCAGTGGCCACGCCGATGTTGGCGGTAGCCGCCGCCAGTTGGCGTTCGGCCTGGCGCACATCGGGGCGGCGCTTGAGCAACGCGGCGCCGTCGCCCACCGGGACCAACTGAGCCAGGTGCGGCAGCTCGGCGCAGTCGGCGGTGCCGGCAGGCAATTGCTCAACTGGTTTTGCCAGCAGTGCAGCCAGGGTATACAGGCCGGTCTCGCGCTCGGCCTTGAAGCGCGGCAACTCGGCGCGCAACGATTTGAACTGGGTCTGCGAGCGGGTGACCTGGGTTTCATCGCCACGGCCGGCATCGCGCAGGCGTTGGTTCAGCTTCACGCCTTGCTCCTGCAAGTCCAGCGACTCGCGGGCAATGTGGTATTCCTCGTTGGCCGAGCACACTTGGGTGTAAGCCTTGACCACATCGGCCACCAGGGTGATGCGCGCGGTGTCTGCGGCAGCTTGCACCGCGTCGGCGTTGGCCTTGGCCGCTTCGGTGCCGCGCTTGAACGTGCCCCACAGGTCAAACTGGTAGGAGGCGCTGATGATGGCCTCACCGATATTGGCCACGGGCACCTTCTCAGGCAGCAGGAAGGCCTCGCCGGACTCCTGCAAACGCTGCGCGCCGGCCTTGATGCCACCGCTGAAGCCGCCCTGCGATTCGGCCACTTCAACCTGCGCACGGGCCTTGGCAATGTTGGCTGCGGCCACGCGCAGCTCGGTATTGGCGCTCAATGCCTGGCGTACCAGTTCGTTGAGGCGCTGATCCTGGTACAGCTGCCACCAGTCTTCAGGTACCGGCGCCGACACCACACTGTCGGCATCCTGGCGCAGCGGGCCGTTGAGGTCGCTGCGCTGCACGGCAGCGTCTTTCGGCACTTCATAGTCCGGGCCAACCAGGGCACAGGCACCGAGGGACAAGGCCATGCCCACCAGCATCAGGCGTTTCATGGGCGCTTGTCCTCGATGATCGATACCGTGGCGGTGCGCCCGGCGATCATGCGGAAGTCTTCCGGCACTTCATCGAAGGCGATACGCACCGGAATCCGCTGGGCCAGGCGCACCCAGCTGAACGCCGGGTTGACGTTGGGTAGCAGGTTGGCGCCGCTGCTGCGGTCGCGGTCTTCGATGCCGGCGGCGAAGCTTTGTACGTGGCCGCGCAGGCGGGTGTTGTCGCCCATCACGCGGATGTCCACGGCATCGCCGATATGGATGCCACCGAGCTTGGTTTCTTCGAAGTAGCCATCGACGTGGTACGAGGCGCTGTCGACCACCGACAGTACCGGGCGGCCGGCGGTGACGAACTCATGGTTACGCGGGGCGCGGTCGTTGAGGTAGCCGTCCACGGGGCTGCGCACCACCGAGCGGTCGAGGTTGAGCTGGGCAGTATCGACCGCCACCTGCGCCTCGTTGACCGCCGAGCGGGCGCGGGCCTCGCGGGACTGGCTCTCTTCCAGCTGCTCGGCCGCCACCAGGTTGCCCAGTTTGCGGTTACGGCGCGTTTCACGGGCGGCCTGGGCCAGGGTTTCCTCGCGCTCGGCCAGGGTTGCCTGTGCCTGGCGCAGGGCCAGGCTGAAGCGGTCCTGGTCGATGGTGAACAGCACGTCGCCGCGCTTGACCACCTGGTTGTCACGCACCTCGACCTTCTGGATCAGCCCGGACACATCCGGGGCGATCTGGATCACGTCGGCGCGGATATGGCCGTCGCGGGTCCAGGGGGCGAACAGGTAGTACACCACCATCTGCCAGACGAGCACGGCGGCGAAACTCACGACCAGCAAGGTCAGGACCACACGGCCCAGGGTCAGCAAAGGTTTTTTCATGGCAGCATCAGGTTTCGGCAAAAGTGGTCGACCGCGCCCAGCATCACGGCGTAGAGGGCAACGTTGAACAAGGCCCGGTGCCAGACCAGGCGGTAAAAGTGCAGGCGCACCAGCACAGCGTGCACGCCCAGGAACAACAGGTAGGTGAACAACATCATCACCAACAGCGTGGGCAGAAACACCCCGCTGATATCCAGATCACCGATCACAGTGGGGCTCCATCGATGCCGGGGGGCAGTTGCGGTTGTTCGGTGGGTTCGAGCATCACTTCGACACCGGGCAGCAAGGCCAGGCGCAGGCCACTCAAGGCGTGCAGCAGGTGCACACGGGCATCGCCGCGGTCGTTGTGATCGTCCAGCGCCAGCCCTTGCCGCGCACGCTCCATGTTGCGCAACAGCGCCGCCGGGGCGTGCAGGCGCTGGTTGGCGCGCAGGCAGGCGGCGTAGTGGGCGCCGACTTCTTCGATGACCAAAGCCAGGCGCTCGCGGGCCTGCGGGTTGGCGCGTGGCAGGTAGGCCAGCAGGTCGAGCAGGTTCAGGCCCACGCGCAGGTCACGCAGCGCCACACCGCTGTCCTGGCCGGTCTGCGACAAGCGTGGCAGGTGCTGCATCAGGCGGTCGAGCATCTGTACGCCCACTTGGCGGTGTTCGGCCAATGTCGCGGGCTGGGTCATTTCGACGATATCGCGCCAGGCGAAGCGGGTCATGCGCTTGGCCGCCAGTTCCACACCGAATGGGCGCAGCAGCAAGGTCCAGATGAAGGCGAACAGCAGCCCCACCGGGCCTGCCAGGTTGGCGTTGATGAAGGTCAGGAAGTCCGCATCATAGACGCCCTGGATGCTGATGAAGGTGGCGGTGTTGACGATGGTCAGCAAAGTACCGAGGTAGAAACGCGGCTGCACGGTCAGCGTGCCGACGCAAATGAACGGCACCGCAAAGGCCAGCACCAGCATCGGGAAGTCGTGCAGGTTGGGCAGCACCAGGAACAGGTAGACGCTGGAGAAGATCACCGACATCAGCGTCCAGAAGAAGAACCGGTAGATCTGCGGCGCCGGGTCGTCCATCGCGGCAAAGAAGCTGCACGCCACGGCGGCGAGGATGACCGCACTGCCACCGTCGTTCCAGCCGAGCAGAATCCACAGGCCACTGGCGACAATGATCGCGGTAACCGTGGAAAACACCGAGTAGAGCATCAGGCCACGGTCAAAGAACGGCGTCAGCCGGCCCAGGCGCCAGTGGCGGTAGGCGGCGCGCCAGGGCGTGGCGTCGTCCTTGCGCAAGGCGTGCTGGAGGGTGCAGCAGTCTTGCCAGAGGTCGACCCATTCGGTCAGGCGATACAGGGCGTTGGACAGCAGCAGGCCGGCGCGCTGGTCCAGGGCGGTGGCGCTGGGTTGCAGGCGGGTGATCTGCTCGTGCAATGCGGCCCAGGGGGCCAGGGAGGCATCGTCAGCGGTGCCTTTGAGCCATTCGCGGGCCTCGGCCAGCAGCGGTTGCAGCTGGGCGAACTGGGCCGGCGCACGGCCTTCGAGGGCGACCAGGGCGTCGTCCAGGGCGTCGATCACCGGCAGCAGGTGGATCATGCGCCCACGCAGTTCACTGGCGTTTTTCAGGGTGTGGGGGCCGGCACCTTCGTGGCCGAGCTGGCCGATCATCATTTCCAGGGTATTGAACGTGGCCACCATCGAGACGCGCATGCTGCCGACCTTGTCGGCGGCAACGTCGCGGGCCAGGTAGGTGTCGCTGTAGCGGATCGCCTCGGCGAACCAGTTGCCGGTCGAGCCGACCACCACCGGGGCCAGGCGCCGCGGCCAGAAGATTGCGCCGACCACCGCCGCGCAGACGATGCCCAGGCAGATTTCCTGGGCCCGCGACGAGGCCACATCGAACACCGCCGTAGGGTTGTCGACCACCGCCAGGGCAATCATCGGCAGGGTGTAGCCGGCCAGCATCAGCACGTAATTGTTGGCTGTGCGCAGGTTCAGCGAAAGGAACAGCAAGGTGCCGGTCCACAAGGCGATGGCCACGCTCAGCAACAGCGGCGACTGCACCAGCGGTGGCACCAGCAATACCGCCCCGCCGGCACCGAGCAATGTGCCAAGGGCGCGGTACAGGGCCTTGGAGCTGGTGGGGCCGACGAACGGGCTGGAGACGATATAGACGGTCGCCATCGCCCAGTAAGGGCGTGGCAGCTGCATGAGCAGGGCAATGTACAGGGCGATCATCGACGCGCCGAAGGTGCGCACGCCGTAGAACCAATCGCGGGCTGGGGGCACCGAGCTGAAGAATCCGTTCATGCTGCCCCGCCTGGTGTGCCGAGGCCGACGGCTTCGAAGGCGCGCAGTACGCGCAAGGCGGCCTCCAGGTCGGCCTGGTCGATGCCCTGCAGCACATCACGGCGCAGGCGCACCAGCTCGGCTTCGATGGACTCGGCCAGGGCGCGGCCTTCGGCGGTCAGGCTCAGGGCCTTGGCGCGGCGGTCCAGAGGGTCCTCGCTGCGGCACACCAGCCCGGCTTTGCACAGTTGGTCGAGCAAGCGCACCAACGACGGGCTTTCGAGGCCGGCGGCCTGGGCCACCGCCACCTGATGCACGCCGTCGCCCAGGCGCACGATCATCAGCAACGGCGCGGCGCAGGCTTCGGAGATGCCGTAGCTGGTGAGGGCCGCATGGCAGATGCGCCGCCAATGGCGTGCGGCAACCACCATGCCGCTGCTGACTTGCAGGCGCAGGAGATCAAGGGTCATGAAAGGAACCGAGGATATTCATAGTTTGCTAACTATCAATATACGCCTGGCCCTCCCCCTGTCGTCAACAGCGGGCGACGGATAGCGTGGATGAATTGTTGTTCATGTAATGCCCTTTCGCGGCGCAAAGCCGCCCCCACAAGGGGCTGCGCTTTGCCGCGAATACGAGGCAACGGTCAGGGCTGCACCTGGTCTTCCAGCTTCATCGTCAGCGCCAGCGTGCTGCCCATCTGCACTGCCCGGTCGCGCCATTCCAGGTACCGTGTGCCGTCGCGGCTGCTGAAATGCACCGCCAGCTCCTCGGCCGCCTGCATCACCCCCGCCGCAGCCGCCAGTTCCAGCCAATACAGCGCGCCTTTGATATCGGCTTCGACGTGCAGGCCATGCATCAGCCGATAACCGACTTCAAACCGGCATCGCGCTTCGCCCCGCTGGGCGCCGCGCTGAAACCACTGGTAGGCCTCTACCAGGTCGACCTGCCAGTCCAGGTCGCCATCGCACACTTCCTCTTCATACAAGTCACCGAGCGCAGCGGCAGCATGCAAAATGCCGCGGTCGAATGCCTGCCGATAACACTCGGCCGCCTGCACGTACGACGCCTCGATGCCTTTGCCGAAATAGTGCTGCTGGCCCAGGTTGAACCAGGCCGCAGCGTTGCCCTGCAAGGCCGCCATGCGCAGCAGGTGGCCGGCCAGCACCGTGTCGGCACGCCAGTACTTGCCATTGAGCCAGATCCAGCCGAGGTCATTGAGTGCCGCTACGCTGCCTTGCAACGCCTGGCGGCGCAGGTCGGCATACACCACCTGCAAATCGCTGGCCTCATCCAGGCGGCTGACCAACAGCGACCGCTGGCTGGGCAACCCGACCCCGGCAAACAACCGATGACGCCTCCCCGCAGGGGCTGGTGGGGCGATGACCCGCTCTGGCAGAAGACGGGCGAGCAGCGAATGGATATTGCTGGCAGCAGACATGTTCATCCTCATTGAACGACACACAACCCCAACCTCAGCTGTGATGAGGCGTGATTCTGCGTGACGTCACGACAAAACCTGTCGCGAACGATTCGGCACGAGGCAACCAAATGCGACTTCCTTGATCTGAGCAGGCTGTGGCCAATTGCCATGCCCCGCTCGTGCCGCCATCCTATTGCGGCAAGCCTAGACAAGGACGTTATCTTTTGCCGTTCGCCACCACTCGCGCCACCCTCAGCCGTCAGTGGGCGCTGCTGCGCCAGCTGCCCAGCCGCTCCCCAGGCATCACCAGCGCCGAGCTGGTCTGGCGCCTGCGTGATGTGGGCTTCAATGTCAGCAAACGCACGGTTGAGCGCGACCTCAACGAGTTGTCGCTGATTTTTCCGCTGGAACGCAATGACAAGAGCATACCGTTCGGCTGGCACTGGTCGTCGACTGCCGTGGGCGAGCTGCGCGGCAATTTCGACCTGTTGACCTACCTGCGCGGTGACGCGCTGCAGCCGGCCCAGGGCGAGGGGGTGGAGCTGGTGGCGCGGATCAGTGACACATTGGCGCGGCAGCTGCGCGAGACGCCACTAAGCACCGACATGCAGCTGACGGCGCAGGAGCATGGGCATCGGGTGCGTGCCACGGTGAGCGATGGCTGGCCGTTGCGCTGGTGGCTGCTGAGCCAGGGGGATGGGGTAGTGGTGGAGCAACCGGAAGGGCTACGCGAAGAGATTGGCAAGATGCTGAGCAATGCGGCTGCCCAGTACCAGAACCCATAACCTGTACCGGTCTCTGCGTGGCGGTTCGGCACCCCGATAACCCCGCCCCCACAGCAGCCGGTGCAGGCTTGCCTGCTAGCGCTGCATGCCCCAACGCCGCACCGTCAGCCGCTCCAGGGTATTGAACACCAACCCTTCGACCAGCAAACCGATCAGGATCACCACGGCCAGCCCGGCGAACACCTTGTCGGTGTACAGCTCGTTGCGGTTCTGGAAGATGTACCAACCCAGGCCGCCCTTGCCACTGCTGGCGCCAAACACCAGCTCGGCGGCAATCAGGGTACGCCAGGCAAACGCCCAGCCGATCTTCAACCCCGACAGGATCGACGGCAAGGCCGCCGGTACCAGGATATGCAACACCAGGCGCAGGCCCTTCAGGCCATAGTTGCGGCCGGCCATGCGCAGGGTTTCGGACACCCCGAGAAAGCCCGCGTAGGTGTTCAGCGCCAGCGCCCACAGCACCGAGTGCACCAGCACGAAGATCAGGCTGTTGTCGCCCAGGCCGAACCACAGCAGCGCCAGCGGCAGCAAGGCGATTGCTGGCAGGGGGTTGAACATGGAGGTCAAGGTGCCCAGCAGGTCACGACCGAGCTGGGTCGACACCGCCAGGCTGGTCAATCCAAAGGCCAGCACGATGCCCAGCACGTAGCCCTTGAGCAAGATCACCAGCGACACGCCGACCTTGGCCGGCAGTTCACCGCTGATCAGGCCATCCCATAGCGCAGCGGACGTTTGCAGAAAGCTCGGCAGCAGCAGGTCGTTGCCTTGATAGCGGGCTGCGGCCTCCCAAAGCGCGGCGATCACAACCAGGATGACCGCCTTGCGCAGCCAGCCGTGCTGCCACAAACGCTGGGCCAATGGCAGTTGGCGTTCCAGAGGCACACTGCGCAGCGGCTCCAGCTGCACCTCGTATTCCTGACGTACAGGGGTAGTGGTCATGGCTGAAGCTCCTGTCAGTAGGCGATACGGATATCGTTGAAGCCGAGTTCGTCGGCTTGCTCGGGCGTTTGGGCCTCATCGAACAGCAGCCGATGAATGCGGCGGGCACTGGCCTGGAAATCCGCTGCGCCCAGGCTGCCAAGATCGTACTGATGGCTGTGCACCTCGGCCCGCACCCGCCCCGGGTGCGGCGACAGCAGCAAGATGCGGTTGCCGACCACCAGCGCCTCTTCGATGGAGTGGGTGACGAACAGCAAGGTGAAACGCACCTCTTCCCACAGCAGCAGCAGCTCTTCCTGCATCTTGCGCCGGGTCAGCGCGTCGAGCGCGGCGAACGGTTCGTCCATCAGCAGAATCTTCGGCTGGGTGGCCAAGGCCCGGGCAATCGCCACGCGCGCCTTCATGCCGCCAGACAGGGTGTGGGGATAGGCATCGGCAAACGCCGCCAGGCCAACCTTGTCCAGGTAATGCAGGGCCCGTTCCTCGGCCTCGGCGCGCTTGAGCTGGCCAGAGACCAGCAGCGGGAACATGACGTTCTGCTTTACCGTCTTCCAGGGCGGTAGCTGGTCGAACTCCTGAAACACCACGATACGGTCCGGCCCTGGGCCTTTGACGGGCTGACCCTGCAGCAGAATCTGCCCTTCCTGGGGGTTGATGAACCCGCCCACGGCCTTGAGCAAGGTGGACTTGCCGCAGCCCGAAGGCCCCAGCAAGACGAAACGGTCGGCACGGTCAACTTCGAAGCTGACCTGGTGGGTGGCCCGCACCACGCGCTGCGCGGTTCGGTATTCGAGGCTGAGGTTATCCACCTTGAGCAAGGGTGGCGTGGCGACACGGCTCAGGTTGCTGGCCGCGTGGCCTGGCAATGGGGCGGTCATGATCGATCAGCTCCCCTGCAGCGGGCGTTCATCCTGGAAGAAGTAATCCTTCCACGACTCAGGCTTGTGCTTGATGGCGCCGACCCGATAAAGGAAGTCTGCCAGCTTGTAGGTGTTCTTCGGCGTGACGGTGAACTCGTACTGCGGGTTGTCGATCAGCTTGATCAGCACGTCGCGGTCGGTCTTGGCCTTGGTCACGCGGATGTAGGTATCGGCAGCAGCAGCCTTGTCCTTCTGTGCAAAGTCCGCAGCCTCGGCCAGGGCGTCGACGAAGGCCTTGTAGGTCTTGGGGTTTTCGTTGCGGAATTTTTCGGTGGCGAACAGCAGGGTCGGCGAGTTGGGGCCGAGCAGGTCGTAGCTGTTGAGCACGACGTGCACGTCCTTGTTGGCCAACGCCTGGTCCTGGAACGGCGGGTTGGAGAAGTGCCCGTTAAGCTCGGTGCCACCGGCGATCAATGCGGCCGTGGCATCGGGGTGCGGTACGGCCAGGGTGTACTTGTCGAGGCGGTTGTAGTCCTTGTCGCCCCACTGCTGGGCTGCGGCGTATTGAAGGAAGCGCGACTGCACGGAGACGCCTACCGCCGGCACGGCGATGCGGTCTTTCTCGGAGATGTCGGCGATGGTCTTCACGTTGGGGTTGCTGCTGACCAGGTAATACGGGAAGTTGCCAAGCGAGGCGACGGCCTTGACGTTCTGCCGGCCCTTGGTACGGTCCCAGACGGTCAGCAGTGGGCCAACGCCGGCGCCGGCGATGTCCACCGAGCCGGACAGCAGCGCATCGTTGATGGCTGCACCGCCAGAAAGCTGGGCCCAATCGACTTTGATGTCGATGCCCTGCTCCTTGCCGTGCTTCTCGATCAAGTGCTGGTCACGCACCACGTTCAGCAGCAGGTAGACGATGCCGAACTGTTCGGCGATGCGGATCTCGCCTTCGGCCTGGGCCACGGCAGGGGCCGCCAGGCTGCCGACGACCAGGCTCGCGCCCAGGCCGATGCTTGCCGCCAGGCGGCTGATGGATTTGCGCATGATGTGTTTCCTCAGTCGTCAGAACGGGGCATCGCCCTGGATGGTGGTGCGGTACAGCTTGCGCCGCAGGTGCGCGGGGCAGCCGGTGGCGAGGTGGATCAGCGAGCGGTTGTCCCAGAACACCAGGTCGTGGGGCTGCCACTGATGGCGGTAGATGTTCTGTTCGAGCACGCTCAGGGCATACAGCTGTTGCAGCACGTCGTGGCTTTCATCCGCTGGCAGGCCGACGATGCGGGTGGTGAAGCCTTCACTGACGAACAGCGCCTTGCGGCCGTTTTCCGGGTGGGTACGTACCACCGGGTGGATGACTTCCTGCACCTGGGCCAACTGCTCGGCGCTCAGGGTCGGGCGCCAGTTGCCCTCGAACTTGGTTTCGGAATAACGCGCCGTGTAGGAATGAGCGGCCGCGCGGCCCTCGATCACGGTGCGCAGGGCTTCGGGTACGGCGTCCCAGGCCTTGTGCATGTCGGCGAACAGGGTATCGCCGCCCTCGCTGGGCAGTTCCTGGGCATGCAGCATGGAACCGAGGCTGGGGAGCGTCTTGTACGACAGGTCCGAATGCCAGAACTTGCCAGCATCACCCAGGCCAATGTTGTGGCCATCTTCGATGATGTTGGAAACGATCAGGATCTCGGGGTGCCCGGCCAGCAGAAACTGTTTGAGCACATGGATCTGCAGCTCGCCGAAGCGGCGGCTGAAGCTGATTTGCTGTTCAGGGGTGATGCGCTGGTCGCGGAACACCAGTACATGGTGATCGAGGTGGGCACGATGAATGCGGGTGAAGTCCTCGGCGTTGACGGGCTTGCCAAGGTCAAGGCCAATGATCTCGGCCCCGACGGCACCGGAGAACGGGCGGATTTCAAAGTGTTGCGGCTGGGCGCTGTCGATGGACGACAAGGCGTTCGAGGCGTTCGAGGCGGCGGACATGGTTCACTCCCACGCAGTGCGCGACGTCAAAGTACGCGCAACGATCAGAAACGCACGGGGATTTCCCGTGTGGGTTCAAGTCGTGCGGCGCATCGATTGGTCGACGGGTACGCAGTGGGAGTGACTATAAAGTCATAAGAAGGATATTTTAAATACCTTTATTGAATAACCATATCACCGAGGATCGGGGCTGATCCAGTATCAGATCAACCCGCCCTGCTCTTCTTCATCGATCAGGTTGTTCAAGCTGCCGAGCGCCTTGCGCGCCTTGGAACGATTGAGCAACTTGGCCTGTGCCCCGGCAGGCAGGTCGGTGATGCTGAAGACGCCCTTGGCGGTCAGCACATCGATCAAGTCCTCGAGCACGCGGATCATGTCCAGGTCGCTTTGCTTGAGCTGCTTGAGGCTGTTTTCCACTTCGTCATCGCCGAACCATTCCTGGATTTCGGCATTGTCGGCGGGGAGTATCTCGCTGAACCCTTCGTATGAAGCGGCTTCTACCCGCAGCAACTGGCCGGTGGCGTCGCGTTGCACGTAGAACATGGCGGTGTCCCTCGTCACGTTGATTCCTTGTTGGTAGACAGCAGCATAGGCAAAGATTTCCGGGCGCGCGGGCCCGGCGCAGGAGTATGCGCTGTCACGGGAAGTCAGGAAAGAGCCGGCGCCCACCCGGGCGGTCATACAGACCGCCCGGGTGGGCTGGGCATCAGCTGTCCTTGTTGTCGATACGGATGGTCGGGTCGCCACCGCTGATCAACGAGTTGATCGAGGTATTGGACCAGTTCACCCCTTCCAGCTTGATCGTCACATCGGCGTTGGCCAGGCCACCGGCGGCGTTGAGCTTGCCTTCACTGCTGACCTGCAGCGTCGAGGAGCCGTCCACCGTGGTGATCTTCAGGTAGTTGTCGATGGTGCTGCCCTTCTCGAACTGAAGCAGATCCTTCAGGTCGATACGGTCGCCTTCGGCCACCTTGAAGTCCTTGATCACGTCATTGCCGAGGTCGCCCGACTTCCACACGAAGGTGTCGGCACCGCCACCGCCGATGAGGATATCGTCGCCCTGACCACCGATCAGGATGTCCTTGCCAGTACCGCCCAGGAGGATGTCGTTACCTCTGCCACCATCGAGGGTGTCATCGCCACCTTGGCCGAAGAGGATATCGTTGCCATTACCGCCCGACAGGAAGTCCTTGCCGTCGTTGGCGCCGGAGATATCGAATTCGGTGTAGTGCTCGGTGATGTACTGGTGAACGTTATTGGTGGTGATGGCACTGGCTTCGACACCGCTCTTCTGCGCCACGTACTCCTGCAGGGCCTGGTAGCCCTCGCTGACGACACCGTTGAGGGTGATCAGGTCACCGAAGATGATGTCGTTGCCGTTGCCGCCATCGACGTTGTCGGCGCCTGGCAGGGTCGCCTCGGAGTGCCCAAGGATCGCGCTGGCCAGTTTGGACGGGTCGATGTTGGCCTGTGGCTTGCCGGCGCTGTCATAGGCCGTCAGGTCGGACAGGCTGACATCGTTGTTCAAGCCGATGGCCTGCACCTTGCTCACGCCGTTGGTGCCGCCCAGCAAGGCGAAGCTGGCAGAGGTGTTGGACGCCGAGTCCCTGTAGTTCCAGTATTCGGCATACCCCGTACCACCCAGGCTGGAGAACTCGTAGGTACCATCACCCTGCGCGTGGATCGTGCCGATGTTGGTGGTGTAGTCGAGCCTGCCATTGGTCTTGTAGGTGGCAACCGTGACATAGCCATCTTTGCTGATATTGACCTTGTGGGTGCTGTCGGCCCACTCACTGAAGGTTTCGCCTACCTTGTAGTTGTTGACGTTGACCACGTCATCCAGGTACTTGCCGCCGGTCCACAGGCGGTAGTTGGTGGTTTCATTGGTCTGGTAATAGGTCGGCTTACCGTCGGTGATGAAGTAGGTCAGGTTGTCCGCGTCGGTATTACCGGTCGCCATGGTGCTCTTGAAGAAGTTGGTCGTGGTCTTGAACACGTCTTCGTAGTTGGTACCGCCACCATCACGCGAGCCCCCTACCATCGAGTTCAGTACCGCTTGCAGCTTGTTCAATGCTTCTGGGTCTGCAAGGTTGACCGCCACGTTCTTGTTGACCTGGGTGTCGAAGTCGGCCAGGAAGATGTTCACCGTACCGGAGGTATCGGTGCCCAGGCTGGCTTTGAGGGTTTTGAACACCGATGCCAACTGCGCCCTGGCCGCGGCGACCGAGTCATCGCTCATACTGCCCGAGCTGTCGACCATGAAGGCAATGTTGTAGTTCTTGCCCGCCACCACGTTCAGGCCAGCGACGTCGGCGACGATGATGTCGTTGCCTTCGCTGCCATTGAGGGTGTCATCACCTGAGGTGCCCACCGTGGCCTTGTAGTCGGCGCCGTAGACAGTCACCGGGATCTTGCCGGTGATGCTGTCCGAGCCGCCGAGGCTTTCGGTGGCGGTCGACGTGACGGTGATGTCGAACGAGCCCTTGTAGTAGGCCGGCGGGGTCAGTGTCAGGCCGCTGAGTTTCCAGCCTGTCACGTCCACCGGCGTGCCGCCGACAGTGACGGTGTGGCCCGCACCATCACTCAACAGCGTCCCTTTCGGAATGCCGCTGAGGGTCACGCTCAAGGTCTCGGAGCCATCGGTATCGGTCAGGTTGGTGGTGATGCCGACCAGTTTGACCGAGCCGCCTTCCGGCCCTTCATTGAGCTTGTAACCGTCGTAGTAGCTTTGGCCATTGACGGTGTGCAGATCGGACACGCCCAGGCCAGCGTTGGCCATCTCGGTCACGTTCTGGTACATCGGGATGTTGCTGCTGCTCAGGTCGGTGACAGCACCCGAGCCCACCTGGATGTTCAGGTCATAGCTACCCGGGCCAGACTGGTTGGCGTGGTACACCTCGATCGGGTAGTAGCCACTGGAGGTTGCGGTGAAGGTGCCGGAAACCTGGCCACCTGCGCCCCAGGTTGCGGTAACCACGGTCTTGCCACCAACGGTGACCACCATGCTGTCATCGGCGATGCCGCTGAACGTGTAGGTTTTGCCGGCCTCCAGGAAGATCAGCCCCGAGGTTTTCGAACCGGTGCCAGCAGTGACGCTGCCATCGGACTGCACGTTGGTGGTGGTGGCGCTGGAGCTGGCTTTGCCGGAGTTGGCGAAGACCGTCTTCAGCGCATCGCCAGTGATGCCGTTGCCGTCGGTGCCCAAGCCTTTCAGGGTGGTCCAGACTTCCTTGGTCAGGCCTTTGGACTCGACATCGCTGCTGCCGAAGCTCAGGGTCGGTTTGTCGGCCACCGGGCTGATGTCGACCTTCATGGTCACTTCGCTGCCCAGGTTGGTGCCGTCGTTTGGCTTGTACTTGAACTGCGCGTAGTCAGCCTGTTTGTTACCGACGCCCGAGCCGCCGTAACCATCTGTGCCCGACTGGTTCAGCGTCGGGACGAACTTGAGGTACTTGCTGCCGATATCGGCCTGGCTGACCACCTGGCCTACGGTCACATCGACCCACGCGGTGCCGTTGAAGAACTTCAGGCTACCGTCGACCGGCAGCGAGGTGATGGTCACGAACAAGCCGGTGTTGCCATCGGCATCGGTGACCTTGAAGTCGTTCCAGGCGAACAGGTAGTCGGTGTCTTCCACGCCATTGACCGCACCGCCAGTGGAGACCGGCAGGTGGTCGTTGTCGAGGATGTTGGTGGTAACGTTCGCCTTGCTGCCATCGACCTGCAAGTTCTCGAAATTGCCACCGGTAGCGGTTTCGATCTTGACGGTGAAGTTTTCGGTACCCTCAACCAGCTTGTCGTCGAGGGTCTTGATATCGAACGTGGCGCTGCTGCTGTTGGCCGGGATCTTCACGGTGGTGACTGCGGTGTAATCCTGGCCGTTGGCGGTGCCGCTGTAGGTCAGGGTAACGGTGACTTCTGCCTTGGACGGGTTGCTCAGGGTCAGCGTGTAGCGGCCGGTTTCGCCTTCGGTCAACGAGGTGCTGCCGGTGATGCCGATGGTGGTCACATCGCCCTGGTTGCCAGTGCCTGGTGTACCAACACCTGGCTCGTCGTTGACCACGGTGGTGGCCGTGGTCTTGTCCAGCGTCAGCGCCTCGAACTTGCTGGCACCGGCGCCGCCTACCGACTGCAGAGACAGGCCGACAGAGGTCTGGCCGATGTAGGCGTCGTCTGGTGCAGCCACAGTGACGTAGCCCGTGGCACTGTTGGCCGGCACGTTGACGATGGTTTTGCCGTCGCTCAGGGTGAAGGTCAGCGCGCCGTGGTTGTTGATCGGCAGGCCGTCCTTGCTGGTCAGGGTCACGGTGTAGGTGATCACGCCGCCTTCGGTAACCGAAGGGGTAGCCGTCAGCTTGGCGATGACTTCGTTCTGAGTGTCCTTGATGTCCACCGAGGCCGAAGGCTTGCTCACGACCAGGTTCTCGAACTGACGGCCATCCGGCACGCTGGTGCCGGTGATGCTGACGGTCAGCGAACCGGCATCGACGTACACGTCTTCGCCTTGTGCGTCGTGGGTGAAGATGGCCGAGGTTTCGCCCTTCTTGATCACCACCGACTTGCCTTCGGTCAGCTGTACGGTCAGGTCCTGATCCAAGGCCTGTTTGATGCTGACGGTAAAGGTCGGCTTCTCGTTCTCGAAGACCGAGGCCTGGTTGGCAACAATGCTCAGTTCGACCTTGTCGCCCTGGTTACCGGTGCCCGGGGTGCCCGAGCCTGGTTCGTCGGTGACAGCGGTGCTGACTGGGGTCTTGTCCAGGACCAGGTTTTCGAACTTGCCGACGTCGGCGCCGTCGACGCTGGCGATCGATTTGATTACTGGGTCATTGGTACCGGTGTAAACGTTGTCCGGCGCGGTAACGGTGACGAAACCGCTGGTGCTGTTGGCCGGGACGGTGATGACGGTGGTGCCGTCGCTCAGCGTGAAGGTCAGCGCCGAATGTTTATCGATCGGCAGACCGTCTTTGTTGGTCAAGGTGACGGTGTAAGTGATCGCACCACCTTCGGTGACCGAAGGTGTTGCAGTCAGCTTGGCCACTACGTCGTCAGTGGTGTCAGTCACTTTGACCGACGCCGCATCGCCCAGCTGCAGATTTTCGAAGGCACGGCCGTCGATGTCTGCTGCCGACTTGATACCCAGGCTGATTTCACCGGCATCTTTGTAGACGTCGTCGCCCTGTGCAGCGTGGCTGTACGGTGCGCTGGTTTCGCCCGCCTTGATGGTGACGGTGGCGTTGTTGCTCAGGGTCACGACCAGGTCGTGCGCCAGCGCGGTGTTGATGTGGACGGTGAAGGTCGGCTTCACGTTCTCTGCGACCGAGACCTGATCGGCGGTGATGGTGACCTTGACCAGGTCGCCTTCGTTGCCCGGAGTACCTGGCTCGTCGGTGACAGCGGTGCTGACCGGGGTCTTGTCCAGGACCAGGTTTTCGAACTTGCCAACATCGGCGCCATCAACCGAAGCGATCGACTTGATTACTGGGTCGTTGGTGCCGGTGTAGACGTTGTCCGGCGCGGTCACGGTGACGAAACCGCTTGTGTTGTTGGCCGGGACGGTGATGACGGTGGTGCCATCGCTCAGGGTGAAGGTCAGCGCCGAATGTTTATCGATCGGCAGACCGTCTTTGTTGGTCAGCGTGATGGTGTAGGTGATCGCACCGCCCTCGGTGACCGAAGGAGTAGCGGTCAGTTTGGCCACTACGTCGTCAGTGGTGTCAGTCACTTTGACCGACGCCGCGTCGCCCAACTGCAGGTTTTCGAAGGCGCGGCCATCGATGTCTGCTGCCGACTTGATACCCAGGCTGATTTCACCGGCGTCCTTATAGACGTCGTCGCCTTGCGCAGCATGGCTGTACGGCGCACTGGTTTCGCCGGCCTTAATGGTCACAACTTCGTTG